>CAZHUZ010000004.1:36672-47700 GCA_964535835.1 uncultured Candidatus Saccharibacteria bacterium
AACAAGTTGATCAAATTCAAGAAAAGTTTGATGAGATAAAACAAAATATTCCTGGCAACAAGGAATAGCTATGGGCAAGGGCCTTGATCCTAATGGTGATAGCGAATTGCTGCCATTAGACCAGTCAACAAAGTGGCCTTTTTTTACTACGTCACGAGGTTATCTCATGATAGCCATTATCGTTGCACTGGTTGTAGCGGGTGGTTTGATATGGTATATGCGCACACAAAGTGAGCAAAACAATCTGTCAACAAATACCGCCAATACATCTATTTCATCCAAAAAAGCTGTCGATGTACCTGCCGATGACCCGTTGCTCGCAAAATTTATTAAGACGACAACTGGTGAGGTCTGGTACGATCAACGCAAACCAGTCGCTGCGCAGGGATGGTTTAAATCAGAGGATATAAATACGTATCTCAATTATCCTGAGGCATCTCGAGAAAAGGCAGAGGCAACTCTAAAAGAGATGATGCCGTCATACTATGAAGTTGGCAAACATGGCGACAAAACAATCTATCTTGTTGTTACTCCAGGTGAAATGGGCGGCCCAATACCAAATCTTTTTGAGAAAAAATCTGATGGTACCGTTAACTATATAGCCCGTCCACAAACATTTTCTCCAGAGCTAAACACAGAACAGAGTCAATTTATCAGTGATCAAAAAACCGACAAAGTATCGGCTGTCGATACCACAACCCATTATGATTCGTTAAGTCTACCGGAGTACTTTGTGCTAGAGAATGGTGAAAAGGTCTTGAGGAATGAATGGGGAGGTATAGGCTACCAAAACGATCAGACGCTGAGTAATTCTGATGGCGTAACAAAGATAAGAGTTGCTGATTATGGTCGTAATCGTTTATATCGTATTGAGACGAAATTTACTGACACTCAACTGACAAATATCGGTTATTTTCTAGAAAATGTCATTGGCATGGTTGTCCCTATGGATTACATACCAAATACGCAAAATCTTGAGAAGTATACATGGACGAATAATCAACCCGCCAAAGGTCCTGACTATGAAGGTAAAGTCGTTTTCGATGATATCAAAGCGATTGCTCGTGGCTGTGGTGGTACGACTGCCGCAGTAACACGTACGGAAACCTTGAAAGACTCTGATCTTGTTGCAGTTGGCAAGACAGATAATGGACGAACTGTCTATCAGCCAAAAGATGCTGATCACGCTCTTTTTAAAAAAGCTTATGATGAATACAAGCAGTGGCAGGATATAAATGGGCAAACGATTGTGTCATTTGAAGATTATCGCACGGCTCATGGGATCGTCATTATCAAAAATTCGAGCAATGAAGTACTCGTCTACGTTCGCAATCAATATGCACCATCCTATGGGTGCGCAAAGCCAGTCGTATATCTCTATCCAGCTACTACAACGTCGGTTGATGTGAGAGTAGGGGCACAAGTAAGAATTTCTGATCCATATTATCCTGGCGAGGGATGGAAAAATGTTATTGCAGAACCTTCTGGTACTCTGACATATCAAGGTCTGAAATATGATTCGCTTTTTTGGGAGGGACCAGGCTATGGTACATATCCAGGTATTACCTCAGGTACCGTCGTCAAACACGCTGATGCAGTGTCTACCATTCAAAAACAGTTGAAGCAGCAAGGGCTTAATCAAAAAGAAATTGCAGATTTCATGCTATTTTGGTCCGACAAGATTCCCAGCAAGCCCTATGTCCGGATATCATGGCTGACAACAACACAAATGAATTATCTTGCGCCACTATATATTTCGCCAAAGCCCGATACGGTCATTCGAGTATTCCTTGATATGGATGGGTATGATACGCCGATCAGCTTGCCGCCACAAAAGCTATCAAGTATTCCTCGTCGTGGCTTTACGGTCGTCGAATGGGGCGGCGTCACCCCAATGATGCGTTAGTCAGTATGACTATCAGTCGGTTTTATTTGGAAGGAGTTTTTGATCTCTTGTTTTAGGCTACGAAGTGCAGTCAGAGTTTCCGATACAAATGACGGTGGCTTTTCGGTATGCCGTGGGTTGCCTGGCTGGAGTAATTCAGTGGATAATTTCATCCAGGGCACGCTTCCGCCCGGCCCATAATATCGTCGTTCGTCCCTACCAGGCTGTTCTGTCATCTGTTATACTACTATAAATGAATGCACTGGAAACTGACAAAAATCAATCAAACAACAATGATCGATTACTGGTGATCGAAACTGACACAACTCAGCAAACAAGTTCGCCCCCACCTCTCATTACTACTATGTCGTCGAGTAATCATATAAATACAAATGATAAAAAAGTCAAAATCCTTTTTATATTGTTGGGACTATTATTGGCAATAGGAATAGCAATAGTCGTTACTCTAATGAAGCCAAATAATCAACAACTTGTATCGACGGAACAAACTACACAATTATCGGCATTGATAAATAAATTCTCACAACCAACTACTGGGGAGATATGGCTAAGTGAACCTCGCCCGATCGATCATCAAGGGTTCTTTACGTCTGACGAGACAACTTCGTATTTTATAGTGGGAGAACACGAAGATCGCAAGATTATCATGGCGGAGAATAGCTCTATGATTCACGAACCGATTAGACTATTCGAAAAAAATGACAAAGGTGAAACGAGATTATTGGTTACACCACAATCATCAAGACGATACACACAAGATGACATAGATGCTATTAAGAAAGGCATAGCAGAGTCAGTCCGGTTTGATTACTCCACTACATTTGATAGTCTAAGTATTCCTGATGATCTCAGTTTGCCAAATAAGGAAAAACTTATACGTTATGATCCGGCTGGGCTAGGGAGAAATTTTGTCAATGATACGGAGGAATATACGCGTAAAGAGATTGCGTCATATGGCGCAACAAAATTATTTCGCATCGAGAACTATGATCAGACGACGCATCTGACACAGTTATATTATGAATTATTTCTGCCAATTAAAACTCGTGTCAGCCTCATCTACCAACCGCATGATATACATCTCGGTAAATATTTATGGAAAAATGAAATCCGTGCTGGTCATTCGGCGGCAGAAAATGTCTTCACTTATGATTATTTACGACCACTGATGATTAATTGCACAAGTGCCATCGGGTTTGTTATGTATGACGCGTCTCCTAATGATTCCAATTTTATTGAAGCAGGCACTACGGCTGATCATAAAACTGTTTATCATACGAGTGATCCAAATGCTCTTCTCGTCAAGCAGGTCTATGATTACTATCTAGAATCAGCCGAGACTTACTCTGCTGAGCCAATACCTTACAGTGAGTTCTTCAATCACCACGGTGTGGTAATGATAAAAAATGCCAGTAACGAAAGCATATTATATGCTCGCAATGATTTCTTGCCAGTCACAGGGTGCCATAATTAGTAATTCATTATAGGTACCTGTGGTACAATAACAGATATGAATGCACAGGAAATTCGCCAGAAATACCTCGATTTTTTTGCAGCGCGTGATCATGTCGTCATGCCACGGGCAAAATTAGTACCAGACAACGATCCGACGACGTTGTTTACTGGTAGTGGCATGCAACCATTGTTGCCATACTTACTTGGGCAAGAGCACCCGCTCGGGACGAGACTGGTAGATAGTCAGACATGCTTACGTGCTCAAGATATCGAAGAAGTCGGTGATAATCGACACACGACATTTTTTGAGATGCTGGGTAATTGGAGCTTGGGAGAGTATTTCAAGGCCGAACAGATCCCATGGTTTTGGGAGTTTTTGACACGCGAGATAGGTCTCGATCCATCGCGAATTTATGTTTCATGCTTTATCGGGGATGAACAAAACAATATACCGCGTGACCAGATCAGTGCCGATGTATGGGCAGGATTGTTCGCGCAGGCTGAACTCGACAGTGAGATGATTGACCTCGACACCGAAGAAAACGGTGCGCGTATAGGTGGCCAGGACAAACGGATTTCATTTTATGGCAACAAAAACTGGTGGGCTCGCAACGGTATGGTGCCAGCAACTATGACGCCAGGCGAACCCGGCGGCCCTGATACTGAGATGTTTTATTTGTTCCCTGATGTTGAGCACGATACCGCATATGGCGAGAAATGTCATGTCAATTGTGATTGCGGGCGCTATATTGAGCTAGGTAACTCTGTCTTTATGGAGTATCTCAAGACGGAAAATGGATTTGAAAAACTACCAAAACAAAATGTCGATTATGGCGGAGGTCTTGAGCGCATCGCGGCAGCGGCTATTGATAGCCCTGATGTCTACCGTATCAGCATCATGTGGCCGATCATCGAAAAGCTTGAGCTAGTCAGTGGCAAAAAATACCAAGACCATACCACGGCTATGCGCGTAATTACTGACCATCTGCGAGCAGCGACTTTTTTGGCGGTTGATGGCGTCATCCCAAGTAACAAAGAGCAGGGATATGTCATGCGGCGGCTGTTACGACGGGCAATCCGTTTTGCATTTGAGCTTGGTGTTGACCAAAATTTTTTGGAAGAAATTGTTCCTGTCATTGCCGATCTCTATCATGAGGACTTTCCTGAAGTGGCTGAAAAACGCGATGAAGTGATCGCTGTTGTAGTCAAAGAGGAAAAGGTATTTCGCCAGACACTGCGCAAGGGTTTGAAAATGCTTGAAAAAGCATTTTCACCGTTGCAAAGCACCGGCGCCTCATCGGCTACTGCTGATGAGGCGGAAGAAGGCGGGCTGCCGCGCAGCGAAGCAGTGACATCCGAGAAGGGTAAAGATAGCCAACGGCTATCTGCAAGGCAATCTGCCGAGCAAGCTGTGCTTGCTGACGCCCAGTTGCGGGGCCGCGGAACGGGGCTAGCCCCTTCTCATAATTCTATGAGTGACGCTGCCGACACGGGCGCTGGCGCAATCCTCTTTATGCTCTACGATACCTATGGATTTCCGGTCGAACTTTCGGTTGAAGAGTGCCAAAAGCGCGGTATAGCATTACCGGACAATTGGCGTGATGAATTTGAAATGAAGATGAGCGAACAGAGACAAAAAAGTCAAACGGCGCAAAAAGGTGTATTTCGCGGTGGTCTCGGCGGTGACTCGTTGCAGCATCGTAAATATCACACAGCGACCCATCTGATGTATCAAGCCTTACGTGATGTGCTCGGTGATCATGTCGTCCAACATGGCAGCAATATAACCGAAGAGCGTTTACGATTTGATTTTAGCCATCCCGAAAAAATGACCGACGAGCAAAAACAGCGTGTCGAAGATATCGTCAATGATCAGATAGGACGCGATCTCAAGGTTAGTTATGCCGAGTATCCAACGGCCGAGGCAACAGGTCCACTAGGGGCACTTGGTCAATTTGGTGATCGTTATGGTGATAAGGTAAAAGTGTACAAAATGATTGCTGATAATGCCGACAAACCGTATAGCTTTGAAATCTGCGGTGGCCCACACGTCGACCATACATTGCAGCTTATCGAAGACGGCAAGCGATTCAAGATTCTCAAAGAAGAATCAAGTTCGGCAGGTATACGCCGGATTAAAGCTGTTTTGGTGTAGCATCTTTTGCCGACATAAGCGGTATTGTTGTATAATCAGTAATAATGAAAATTAGCTCACTCAAAGATAAATTGCCTATAATTGCAAAAAAATCTGCTCAAAATGACGATGTTATAGTTGGGCTAGATATTGGTACCGAATTCGTCAAGGCTTTGATTGCTCGTGTAGACGGTGATGATATTGAGATTATTGGTGTCGGGCGAGCACGACAAGCTGTCGATGATATGCATAGCGGAGCAATTGCCGATATTGGTGGTGTGGTGCGTAACTGCGAAGAAGCACTTGCTGCTGCAGAGGTTCAGGCTGGTTTACAAGGTAAACGAGCAGTTATAGGCATAGCTGGTGAGCTTGTCAAAGGTCTGACACAAACGATTCGTTATAAGCGCCCACAACCTGATCGTCCGCTTGATATTGCGGAGATGGAGTTGATTATCGAGAAAGTCCAAGAGCGTGCCCAAATCAAAGCTCAAAAACAGATTGCTTTTGAAACCGGCAATCAAGATGTTGAAGTAAAATTGGTTAATTCTGCTATTGTCAGTATCCATATCGATGGGTATAAAGTGAGCAACCCAATCGGATTTCAAGGTAAAGACATCGCTATTCAAATCTATACAGCATTTGCGCCTATGGTGCATATTGGAGCGTTAGAGAGGGCGGCGGCTGAGCTTGACCTAGATCTTATTGCAGTGGCAGCTGAACCGTTTGCCGTATCACGTAGCGTACTCGGTACTGATGCTAGTAGTACATTTACTGCTATCTTAGTTGATGTCGGAGGCGGTACGACTGATATTGCCGTTGTCAATGATGGTGGCGTCGAAGGAACCAAAATGTTTGGGATCGGAGGGCGTAGTTTTACTCGCACAATAGCTGCGGATATGGATTTGAGTTACGATGACGCGGAAAAACTCAAAGTCAATATCGATGAGCCAAATCTCAAAGAATCAGTCGTCGAAAAATTGAACTCTTCTGTCGATAAAACTTTGGATGTCTGGATAGGTGGTGTTGAGCTAGCACTGACTGAATTTGACTCAGTTGATCACTTGCCTCCGAGAATATTGCTTTGCGGCGGCGGGGCGAGCCTCAAACGCTTGATCGCAGCTCTTCACAAAAAGGATTGGTACAAGGATCTGCCATTTACAAAACAGCCTACAGTCCAATTGATACATCCTTCAGATGTTGTTGGTATTAAGGATATTACTGGTGACGCAAAGGATCATACATTCATTACGGCGATGGGGCTGTTGCGTGTGGGGTATGATACAATTATTGGTACCGATGGCAATAGCATCAAAGAAAAACTAAATCGAATCTTGCGCATATGAGTACACATCCAACAGCTAAAAAAGACGTTATTTATATTGATATCGAGGATGATATCACGTCAATTATTGATAAAGTTAAAAATGCTTCCACGCAGATTGTTGCACTTGTGCCGCCAAAACGTATCGGGGCATTGCAAAGCGTTGTTAACCTCAAATTACTTAATCGAGCCGCAGAAGGTGCAAAAAAACGTATTGTTTTGATCACTAATGATCATGCGCTTTCGGCTCTTGCCGCTGGCGTAGCAATCCCGATAGCAAAAAACCTCCAAAGCAAACCGGAGGTTGCTGAGTCGCCAGTGCTGAGCGTGGACAATGATGACGTTATTGATGGAGATGAAGTACCTCAAAAAGAAAATGACGACGCAACTGATGATTCAGCCATTGCTACATCTGCACTTGCAACGAGCGCTACTCCGGTGAGTCGTGCATCGAGCAAAAAATCGCCAATAGTTATACCGAATTTTGATGCATTTCGCAATAAATTAGCGCTTGTTATCGGGGGTGGTTTGCTCCTTGTTGGATTTCTTGTCTGGGCAATGGTGTTTGCTCCTCACGCAAATGTAACCGTCGTTGCCAAAACTACCCCATATGGAGTCAACAAACCATTACTTGCGTCGGCCAATAGTACACTTGACGCGGCTGCCGGTACGATAAAAGCAACTGTCCGGGAAGTGAAAAAAACGATTAGTGCTGATTTTACGGCAACCGGTAAAAAAGATGTCGGTGAAAAAGCGTCTGGCAGCGTCAAATTTACTAATTCAAGCTCGCAAGCAGTCACAATTGAAACGACTGACAAACTAACCTCATCCAGCGGGCTGGTATTTTATGTATCCCAAAATGTGACCGTGCCAAGAGCCACACTAGACTGGGACTGTCCGGAACTAAAATGCTCAGGAACTGCTACTGGTACTGCGGTGGCAGCGGAAAGTGGCACTAAATACAATGCGGCTTCAGGGTCGCTTGGCGGAGCACCCTCGGGCGTTTATGCCAGTTTTGCCAGTCCGACTGGCGGCGGGACCGACAAAACAGTTACGGTCGTCAGCGAACAAGATGCCGCCAGTGCACGCGAAAAGATTAAAACTGCTGATGCAGATGCGGTTAAAGCTGATCTCAAAAAACAATTTGCTACTGACCTCGTCGTTGTTGATGAGAGCTTCACTGTAACGCCAGGTGATCCAAGTGTTACACCTGCTGTTGGCCAAGAAGCGACATCCGGTAAAGTATCTGTAGAGACAACTTATACAATGATTGGTTTGGTTCGCAACGATATCCGAACAATTATCGAAAAGGATCTGACAAAACAAATCGGCACAATACCAAATCAAATGATTTATGATCAAGGTCTCGACAAAGTGAAATTCACTAGTTTTGCCAAACAAGACTCGTCATATAAAGTAAATCTCGTCACGACAGGATATGTTGGTCCATCGATCAACTCTGCTGAGCTGGCCAAGAAACTGGTTGGCAAAAGAGAAATGGAAATTACGCAGATAATCAAAAATTACGAGGGTATCAAGTCTGTTGACGTGAAGTTCTCGCCATTTTGGGTCTCGACTGCTCCGAGTGCCGACAAGATAACGATCAAATTTGATATAGAGAATGCACGTAACAACTAATTACCTAGCTCTTGATGTCGGTAGTCGACGGATTGGGGTGGCAATTGCCGACAGTGCGACAAAAATACCGCGGCCATTACCGACAGTGATGATGGATGCTTCTCCCCTGGAAAGTATCGTAATGCTTGCCAAAAGTGAGCAATGCTCAGTAATTGTTATCGGGTTTCCTCGTAATCAGTCAGGAGAAACGACAGCGCAGACGACATACGTCCAGCAATTTGCCGACAAGTTGAAGCGTGATTTTGACGGTGAGATTGTCTATCAAGATGAATCACTCACGTCAGTTATAGCCGAACAACGTCTCGCTGCTCGCCAAAAGCACTATGATAAATCATCTATTGACGGTGAAGCAGCCTGTATTATCTTGACAGATTACTTGGAGCAGAATTATGGATGAGAATATACGCTCGATCGATCAAGACCGTTCAATAGGTTTTACAATCCATCGTAGTCGGCCAAAATTAATGATTGCGGCTCTAGTAGTTGCTGCGGTGGTTGCGATGGCTGCTATCGGGGTAATTAGTTTTTATGCGGCACTATTACCGGTTGACGGGCAAGCAAATGAAAATATCAGGATAGTCATTAAACAAGGGCAAACTGCTTCGGAAATAGCCTCTACACTCCAAGAGCATGGATTGATTAGAAATAAAGCTGCGTTTGAACTATACACTGATCTCACTGGTAAAAATAGTCAGCTTCGTTCCGGAGGATACCTCTTGAAAAAATCGCATTCTGTACAAGATATTGTTGAACATCTTTCGACTGGCAAAACTGATGAGCTACGAGTGACGATATTGCCAGGTTTGACAGTGGAAGAATTGTCTGATCCTACCGTCGAAGGTAGCCTGGCCCAACAAGGATTTACGTCCCAAGAATTAGATTATGCGCTCAAAAAAAACTACACATCAGGGTTGTTCAAAGACAGACCGACCGGTACATCTCTCGAGGGATATATATACCCAGAGACGTATATTATCGCAGCCGATGATACGCTCGATCACGTGCTATCAATGACATTTTCAGAATTCTACAAAGGTATTACAGAAAAAAATATCGAAGATCAGCTCAAAGTCCAAGGTCTCACTCTGTATCAAGGAGTCATCCTTGCTTCAATCGTCCAAAAGGAGGTATCGGATCCGAGCGACCAGAGACAAGTAGCACAAGTGTTTCTCAAGCGTCTCAAAGAGGGTATGAACCTAGGATCTGATGTCACATTTTTTTATGCAGCCAAAAAAGAAGGTCGCAAGCCAAGTGTTAGCGATCCGTCACCATATAATACGCGCATCCATGCCGGCCTTCCTCCTGGTCCAATCGCAAACTTTCATCTGTCAGCATTGCAAGCTGTTGCAAACCCGGCCAGCGGAGACTTCCTCTATTTTGTTGCCGGTGATGATGGCAAAACATATTTTGCACGAACCGAAGCTGAGCATATGACCAACGTCGCTAGCCATTGCACCAAGCTTTGTCAGTAGTAAATATCATATTGATAAAATATATTGACTATATAGTCAATAGTTAGTATACTGTTATACGTACATATACGGATAATCTGAGTTGACTCAGGGTGGAATTGTCTCGTATATGACCTACCGACAAATGTCGCACGGATGCTAAAACGAACAAGATAAGCATTTACTAACTTAGCGAAAAGGTCGACGCGCGTCCCTCCCGTTTTGTTACGGGGCAAGACAGAGTACCGGTAGCTGATAAATCGGCAACGATTATCACGGAGTAAGCAATTAACGCTCATATTGGTGCTGATGCACCATCACCACAAGTCTCCAAGCGCATGCGATCTAAACGATTGCAGCTATTAACGACATTTACGACGTATGCTACTATGGTGGCCTTGATCGCAAGTGTCGTTTCTGTGGGTTATCAATCACCTATAGAACAGCAACTTTCTTCGGAACGTTCAAACATATCGACGCCGATGCAGCTCGATAATCCGTCTGTTGATCAACTACAGGCGGCTGAGTTAGCAGCTGACGCAGCCCAAATCGGCAATCTTTCGGTTACTTCCAACGCGACTAACCTCTCTATATCTCTCGCTGCCAAGAGTGAACTATCTCAGACAAGCGATAGCGTATTGTCAAAGCCGCAAATTGTTCAGACCGGTACCGATGTGCGGGGTATCAGTGAGTACACAACTGTTGCTGCTGACAACGCACAAACAGTAGCTGCCAAATATGGTATATCGACACAGACGCTCAAATGGGCAAACGGCCTGGTCAACGATGCAATCAATCCCGGTACGAAATTACAGATACCAGGTACAAATGGTGTGATTTATACCGTCAAACCAGGCGATGACCTAGCTGCAATAGCCGCCAAATACGGCACCCAAAAAGAGCGTATCATGACGTATAACGATCTCGAGGTAAGCGGTATCAGCCCTGGCCAGCGTATCTTGCTGCCGGATGGCGTGTTGCCAGGTGGTGAGCGACCGGAAAATCAAGTACGCGCACCAGTTCGTTCGAGCGGATCTACGACCGTTGCCTACAGTCCAAATGCTGCCGTTGTGGGTAACCGCTATGACTATGGTTACTGCACATGGTATGCCTACAACCGTCG
>CAZHUZ010000005.1:0-20544 GCA_964535835.1 uncultured Candidatus Saccharibacteria bacterium
TGGCAGGGGTAGCAGGACTCGAACCTACGACACCCGGTTTTGGAGACCGGTGCTCTACCAACTGAGCTATACCCCTAAGTATCTGTCGGTACGACGACCAGTATAACAAACATATCCTAGAGAAGTGAAATATTTGCGCTATTTCACATTGTAATTGCCATAAGCGCTAGCACTCATATTTTACCGTGTCAAGTACAATATAGTATTCTTGCTTATTATTTTATACATATCAATCTGTTATTTCGTTGCGTATAATACTACGTATAAACACACAATTATCACCGCAAATCTGCTATAATAGTAATTACATTATTAGGAGGAGTGCTATGACACATGAGCCCGCAAACCATAATGGTTATCAAGAGCCCACTAGCCCTTCTCCGACGCTACGCTTTATACAACGTTTTTATTTAAAGATGGGGCAGACTGCGACTGATACTCTTGTAAAAACCCAGTCTGTGTTGCAAAAAGAGATCATGTTGCCCAAACCTGCTCCTGAATTCATACAGTCATTTGTCGCAAAACAGGGTTACAAGCGTCACCCGCGCTCAATGGCTGATATCACCGATCTCATCGAGCGTTCAAATGAAGTCCTCGCCAAAGCCACTACTATTTTTCCCCTCGATCCGTTTCCTGACACTATTACGCTCGATCGAACCAAATTGACCGTGACGACGCGCGGGTTCTTGCGAGCTGACATCATGAGTATTCGCATCGAAGACATCCTTAACGTATCATCATATGTAAATCCTTTTTTCGGTTCACTGACCATCGCAACTCGTGTCCTTAGCTCAGATGACCACTTCACTATCCGTTTGTTGCCTCGTCAAGACGCTATCCATCTCAAGCATGTCATTCAAGGATTTGTTATCGCTCGGCACAATAACATCGTCTGCGATCATCTCAGTCGTGAAGATCTACTAGAAACACTCATGGAGCTAGGACGTGATAGCAAGTCAGACCGCTACAAACCCCGCACTGTTACAGCACCGCGGCGACTACTACGATCGCAGACCAGATGAGTAGTACAAGCAATGACGTTTTGAATTGGTTGCGACCCCACGTTGTTGTGTCTGTATGTTTGGTATAGAGTTTATTCAGCATCCATAGACAAAGTAGTACTGTCAAAATGGTATATATCATCCCAAACCAATACCCGAGCGCAATAGCTGAAACGACAAATAAGACGGCATACAGCTTCATCTCGAGGATGGTATGTTGATCGCTTGTTGCGATTGGCATGACAGGTATCCCGGCTGCTTTATAATCACTCTTTCGAAAAAGCGCTATGGCAAAAAAGTGCACCATTTGCCACCCGACCATAGCGATAAATAGCAACGCTGCGACGATATCAATTGACCCTCCTGCCGCAACGTACCCAATAACAGGAGGAATTGCACCCGGTATAGTACCAATCAATGTGGCATGACGCGTCCGTCGTTTTGCTCGTGTATATACAATCGCATACATTATCCATCCGACTACACCTAGCAGCGCGCCCACTATCCCACTCGAGACAAACAGCAAGGCGACGCCTGTGACGAGTAAGACCGCTGCGTAAATCAGCGCATGCCTCAGAGATATATCGTCCACCACAAGCGCTCGCCGTTTCGTCCGTGCCATTTTACCGTCAATATCTCGGTCATACATATTGTTGGCTACACAGCTCGATCCCATAACGAGAGCTACCCCTACCAGCGCAAGCAAAAAGTCATAAAAATTGATGAATAGCGTGCTTGCGTAAGCAAAATATCCAGCGACAAACGCAATCGTGTTGCCATAGACAATGCCTGGTTTTGCCAACCAATAGTAGCGAGAAAATGTTTGGCGTAGACTCACTAGTGATTGATACCTTCGTCATGCATCATCGTTTCGACGGCATCAGGATTCATCATGTTGTAGTCGAGATTATTCATTACCCATATCGATCCGATAACGATAAAGAGAACAACCATCACCATTGTCCAAAATGCCATTGAATTCCAACGTGGTTTTTCTTCACGCCCGAGATGTAAGAAAAATATCAGTTGAGCTATTACTTGCAATACTGCTAATAACGAGAGCAATACAACTGTATTAAGCGATAAATATGTTGACGGTGACTGAACGAGGACATAGGTGTTTACCGTCAATGCAAGCGATACGACATAACCAATCACATACGGCATGCGTGGATGTTTTTGTAGCCAGTCGTTCATGATAGTACTCCTAGCGCATACACAAAGGTAAAGATAAATATCCAGATAACATCAAGGAAATGCCAAAACAGTGTGAATAGTGTGAGGCGTTTGATCGTGGTGTGTCCGATACCTTTTTTGATAAGTACCCACATGAGTACTCCTGCCCATATTAGGCCAGCTGTGATATGCAAACCGTGTGTCCCAACGAGGGTGAAAAATGCCGACAGAAACGCGCTCGTCCACCAGCCGTGACCTTCACCAGCGAGTGCTGCAAATTCATGGAGCTCCATTGCTAAGAATCCTAGTCCGAGCAGTATGGTTATGCCAAGATACAATAGCGCACCACGTTTATTTTTTTTGCGTGCTTCGAGCAGTGCCAGCCCACTCGTCATGCTACTCGTGAGCAGCAGTATGGTTTCTGTCAGAACAAATCCCATATCAAAAAGCTCTCGACTGGTCGCTCCTCCAGCTACATTGCCGCGTAGTACGGCGTAGGTCGCAAAGAGACTAGCAAACAGTAAACAGTCAGTCATCAGGTAAATCCAAAATCCGAGAGAAACGGTTTCTTTATCGTGAGCTTGCTCTGTCGTCGTCATTTTCATGCCGCAGCTCCTTTCGCCATTTTCTGCACATGCTCGGCAGTAACGAACTCCTGAGTGTCTTCACATGTCGCGCGCCATATGATGATACCGACTAATGTAATCAACATCACAATCGCCAGCCACCAGATATGCCATATCAATCCAAAGCTCATGACTGCGGCTACGCCAGCCATTATCATACCTGCACTAGTTGATTTTGGTTCGTAGAAGTCTTCATACACTGCTTTTTTCGGCTGTTTTAATTGTTTATCTTCCCAGAACTGATCACGTTTCGTAACGTGTGGGATTGCTGTGAAGTTGTAGCTCGGTGCTGGTGAAGGTACCGACCATTCAAGTGTCCGAGCATCCCATGGATCGTCACCGACGCGCAGCTCATGACGCTTCCAGATACTATATGCCAGTTGGGTAAGCTGTAGTAGTACACCAAACAGGATGATACAGAACCCGACAGCGGCCACGATAAATAGTGCTTGCCACCCCGGGTTTGCATCATAATGATCAAGACGCCGCGTGACACCCATAAGTCCGAGCGCGTAAAGTGGCGTAAAGGCGACGACGAATCCAAGTATCCACGAGAGTGCGGCCGCCTTACCTAGACCCTCATGAAGTTTAAATCCAAAGATTTTCGGAAACCAATACGATAGTCCGGCAAAATAACCAAAGACGACTCCACCGATCAACATGTTATGAAAATGTGCAACGAGGAACAGGCTGTTATGTAGCTGAAAATCAACCGCCGGTAATGCATGGAGAACCCCAGTCATACCACCGATAGTAAAGGTCACGACAAACCCCATAAACCACCACATCGGGCTGGTGAAATGTATCCGTCCTCGATACATTGTAAATATCCAGTTAAACAACTTGACGCCGGTCGGGATAGCGATGATCATGGTGGCTATTCCGAAGAATGCATTGACATCCCCTCCCGCACCCATCGTAAAGAAATGATGCGCCCAGACGATATAGCTGAAGAATGCAATCGCCATCAGTGCCCAAACCATGCTGGTATAGCCGAATAGTCGTTTGCGGCTAAAGGTCGCCACGATTTCCGAGAACATACCAAACGCCGGCAATATGACAATGTACACCTCCGGATGTCCCCACGCCCAAATAAGGTTGATATACATCATCGGGTTACCGCCAAGATCGCTCGTGAAGAAATGCATACCCATGAGTCGATCGAGGCTCAACATACCGAGTGTTGCCGTCAGGATAGGAAAAGCGAACATAACGAGCATCATGGCGCCGAGAACACTCCATGCAAACATCGGCATTTTCATCAAGCTCATACCAGGTGCTCGCCTTTTGAGGATAGTCGTGATGAAATTAACCGCCGATAACGTCGTACCGATACCGGATAGCTGCAGTGCCCATATCCAGTAATCAACCCCGACGCCAGGGCTATATTCAAGTTCACTCAGTGGAGGATAGTTCAGCCAACCGGCAGCGGCAAATTCACCGTAGATCAATGATAGATTGACGAGCGCCATACCGGCAAAAAACAGCCAAAAACTTACTGAGTTGAGAAACGGAAATGCAACGTCACGTGTACCAAGCATCAGTGGTAATACGAGGTTGATAAGCCCAAACATCAGACCCATCGCTACGAAAAATATCATAATTGTCCCGTGCGCGGTAAATACTTGCTGGAAATGATCAGGACTCAAAAATCCAGAATTCCCAGCGGCAACTGCCTGCTGTGCCCGCATCATGAGCGCGTCACCTGCCCCACGAAGAAGCATGATAACGGCAACAACGATGTACATGATACCGATTTTTTTGGCATCAAGGCTTGTCAGGTAGTTTTTGTATAGCCATGTCCATTTTTTAAAATACGTCAGCAGTGCAACGACGGTTAGTAGGCCACCGACGATAGATAAGGCGCCTCCCCATACGATTGGATCATGTGGCAATGCATCCCAAGACATTCGTCCAAACATATCAGTGTGCTCCTCCGTCATTATGTTGCATATCGTGACTCATCTCACCCGTACTATGGGGCATTGTGTATTTCTCAATAATTTTCTGGTAAAGATTGCTGTCATGGAGATGGTAATACTGTGGCTTCGGAAGAATTGATGGCTTGGCGAGTTGATCATACGACGTCATTTCTAGGTGATCAGCGGGTGTGTCATTGCCTGCAAGTTTTTGCCACCAGCTAGTGAATTCATCACTGCGAACTGATCGAACCGTAAACTTCATATCGGCAAACCCTTCGCCGCTGATATTTGACGAAACACCCTTGAACTCTCCCGTCCTGTCTGCAACAAGATGGAGTTGTGTATTCATGCCACTCATGGCATATATCTGACCGCCAAGCTCGGGTATCCAAAATGAATTCATCGGCGCATCAGATGCAATTGAAAAATTAATCGGCGTTTTTTCTGGTATCACCAACTCATTGACACTCGCAACTCGTTGTTCAGGATAGATAAAGAGCCATTTCCATTGCAGCGCAACGACCTGGACTTTTATCGGCTTTACGTCACTATCAAGCTTACGAAAAGGATCGAGTGAATGCGATGTTTGCCAAGCGATAAACGACAAAATAATGACGATAACGATAGGTATTCCCCACCATATGCTCTCAAGACCACGGTGATTATCCCATTTGGGAGTGTATTTGGATTTGGTGTTAGTCGCTCGATATTTCCAAGCAATGAAAAAGAGTAAGCCAAAGACGGGAAGGACAACAACGGACATTATGATGACAGCGAGATACATCAGATTTCGCTGCTGGATGGCAACATCGCCGCTAGGCTGAAGCACAACCGGGTCTTTGACAAATAGCCAGAGTGCAGCAGATAGTCCACCTAGGACTACAATCAAAATCAGCGCCACTCCCCAATGTTGCTTCTTCATGTAGTTTCAATATAGCATAGCCAGAGCGGACTATGCTAGCATAGACATAACAGTTTATATCCAAAAAGGGAGTCTCATGCATATTGTAATCGTCGGTGGTGGATTTGGAGGCATCAAAGCCGCTCTCGAATTGGCGAAAGATCGCGGAAATACCGTCACAATTATCTCTGACAAAGATCATTTTGTTTATTACCCCTCTCTCTATGCCGTTGCAACCGGTGGTGCACGCAAACAATCATTTGTCCCATTGAGCAAAATTGTGCACGGTACGCGCATCAAGCTCATCCAAGATACAATCACGAGTTATGATCCGGCACGGAGAATTGTTACAAGTAAAAACCATCATTATAGTTATGATCGCGTGATCTTTGCTCTCGGTGTCGTGACAAGTTATTTTGGTATCAAAGGCCTAGAGGATTACAGCTATGGTATCAAATCACATGATGAAATCGTTCGTTTTCGCAAGCATTTACACGATGAATTGACATCCGAGCGAAAAATTGACAAACAATATGTTGTAGTTGGGGCTGGACCGACTGGTGTAGAACTAGCTGCTTCATTGGCGAGCTATATTGATCATATTGCCTCAGCTCACAACATAAAGCACAGCCGTATACGTATCAAATTGGTCGAAGCCGCACCACGCGTATTGCCTCGCATGAGTGAATTTGCCAGTAGCTCGATTCATGAACGACTGACCAAACTCGGTGTTGATGTGCTCGTCAATGAAAAGGTTGAGTGGCAAGATAACGACGAGGTATTCGTCAGTGGTCGCTCGCTGCCGACACGAACAGTCGTCTGGACATCGGGTGTTGCTAATCATCCTTTTTTTGCTAACAGCCACCAATTTACTTTGAGCCCCAATGGCAAAGTTGTCGTCAACGAGCATTTACAAGTTGATCCTGCAACATACGTTATAGGCGACAATGCCTTTACACCGTACAGTGGCCTCGCACAGACGGCACTTCACGATGCTCGCTTTGTTGCTGATGATATCAGGCGCGACAAAAATCACTATCTACGTCCAGACTACTCGCCATATAAACCTCCTGTGGTTATACCTGTCGGAAAGCGATGGGCTGTAATGGAGTGGAATTGGATATGCATCCGCGGATATTTCGGTCATCTGATTCGGCGTGCAGCTGATTTTATCGGCTATTATGATCTTTTACCGCTCAAAATGGCATTTGATGCATGGCGTGCGTCAGAAAGTCGAGAAGACTTATGCGAAATCTGCCAAAAATCTAAGTAGAGCTCTTGATAACCTAATTCTAGAGGAATATACTAAAGATATTATAAAAAGGTTACGCTAAAAAGTAGGCGTGGGTTATACATGCGGATACTAATGCTAGGGTGGGAGTTACCACCGCACAATGCTGGCGGAATGGGTGTCGTGTGCTATCAGATGGCGCGCGCGCTTGCTGGGCGTGGCGCTCAGATTGATTTTGTGCTTCCCTACACCGCTGATCACCCTGGCACTGAGTTTATGAACATTATCAGTCACCAAGCAAAATCTCCTTATGGTCGTGACAAGGGAACATTTGTCTATGATACAAATTATGCAGAAAACTCCGCCATGCACCAATTGCAGCAAGATTACTTATCGATAGCTGTACAACATGCCAAAAAATACCCGCCCGATGTCATCCATGCCAATGACTGGTTGACTCTGCGTGCTGGTATGGCTGTCAAAAAAGTAACAAAAAAACCGCTCATCGCACACATCCACGCAACAGAATACGATCGTGCTGGTGGAAAAAATGGTAATCCTATTATCCATGATATAGAGCAGACAGGCCTAATGATGGCCGATCGGATCATCGCTATTAGTAAACTGCAACGTGATCTCATAGCTGAACGCTATGACATACCTCAGAAAAAAATTGAAATTGTTCATAACACAATTGATTATGCTGATTTCTCAGATCAAGTCGATGGCGATACTTATCGCTATGCAAAGCGTATGCAGCAGGAAGGATATTGTGTCGTCAGTGTTATGAATCGCTTGACGGTTCAAAAAGGTTTGGCGTTTTTTATGCGAGCCGCCGCCAAAGCATCGCAACGGCTTAGTCGTTTTGTCTTTATCATCGGTGGTGACGGTGAACAACGCAATGAACTTATCGAGATGAGTGCTGATCTAGGAATTGCCGACAAAGTATTATTTCCTGGGTTCGTCCGCGGTAAAGAATGGCGAGATGTCTTTGCCGTATCGGATGTATTTGTGATGAGTTCTGTCAGTGAACCGTTTGGGATCACCGCGCTTGAGGCTGCCGCTCACGGCTGCGCTACTGTCATCACCAAACAATCTGGTGCAGGCGAAGTTATTATCAATGGTTTCAAGTATGATTATTGGGACGAGGATCGTCTCGCTGATATCTTGATCAACCTCGCTTCATCATCAGCATTGACAAGCCATCTCCAGGCCAATGCACTCGAAGAAATTCGAGGTAAATCCTGGAATGATGTTGCCTCTCGGTTTATCGAACAATATACAAAAGTAGGAGCGATCGCATGAAATCAATCGTTCTTTACTTGCATGTCCACCAACCATATCGTATTGCACCATACAGTGTCTTTAGCGCCGGACATGACCATGATTATTTTTCCGATGCACGTGCTGAGGTGTCAGCCGGCAATGAAGTCATCCTCAAAAAAGTTGCACAAAAATCCTACCTGCCGACTAATAGTATGTTACTTGAGTTGTTACAAAAATATCCCGAGTTTCGTCTGAGCCTGAGTATAACCGGTACGTTTATTGACCAGTGTGAAGCATGGGCACCTGAAATACTAGAGAGCTTCAAAGCACTCGTCGCAACTGGACGTGTAGAAATTGTCGCCGAAACATATCATCATAGTCTGGCGTTTTTCTATAGCCGGCAGGAATTTGAAGAGCAAGTGCAGTTGCACCGTGAAAAGATCAAACAACTCTTTGGTGTCACTCCGCTAGCTTTTCGAAACACCGAGCTAGCATATTATGATGATATCGGCACTTGGGCGGATGAAGCAGGCTACATGGCAGTCTTGGCCGAAGGATGGGATCCGATACTTGAGTGGCGTAGCCCAAACTATATCTATCGTCCTCCACAAACAAAAAATGTAAAACTACTACTCAAAAACTATCGTCTAAGTGATGATATTGCTTTTCGTTTCTCAAACCGTGACTGGCATGAGTGGCCACTGACTATCGACAAGTACATGAGTTGGTTGCCGTCTGGTGATGAGCAAGTTGTCAACTTGTTTATGGATTATGAGACATTTGGTGAGCACCAATGGGACGACTCTGGTATCTTTGACTTCATGCGCGGCTTTGTCCAAAAAGTATGCGATACGGATTGGTATGATTTTAAAACAATAACCGAGGCAGCAACTCTCGATGCAAAAGATGCTATATCAATGCCACACACCGTGACATGGGCCGATACCGAACGTGATCTGAGTGCTTGGCTCGGCAACGCTATGCAACAAGAAGCGATGCGCTGTGTCTATGAACTCGAAGAAGTCGTCCGAGATAGTAATGACGCTCAACTATTGGAAGACTGGCGACGATTACAGACATCAGATCACGCCTATTATATGTGTACTAAATACTTCCGCGATGGTGATGTTCATGCATATTTTAGCCCATATTCTTCGCCCTATGATGCGTTTTTGTACTATATGAACGTCATCCGTGATATGCGGTGGCGTATCCTCGAGCATCACAAAGGCTCTACATAATGAATCGATTACGGTTATTCCAACAGTATGATGCCAAAAAAGTATTTAAAACTGCGTGCGAACGCTACGATCTAGTATATTTTGGACATGTTTCCCAGCATCATGATGAGCATCACATAGTACGGGGTTTTACATTATCTCCGCATCATGTTGACCGTCATTACTGTGTGGGAACCGTTGCCCAAAAAGATATCATACTTCTTGAACGCAGTGATACCATATCATCACCAGATAAACCAAGCAAACAGTACACATGGCTTATCATCAAGACCGACCTTGTGGCTCATTCGCCATCACACATTGTTCTCAATGGTCACGAATACGACACTATCACCTACGATTATCTGCGTATCAAGTATCATACACATCATCATTTTGAACCTCATCAGCTACAAGGATATGACCCGGAGTTTCTCAAACAATTTCGAGTCTATGCCCCTCCGCATGAAATCGATAGATTATTTTACCTCATCCCAGGTGAAACTGCTGCGGTGCTGGGTCATCATTTTAGTAAATTTGATTTTGAAATAATTGGTGATGAATTAATAGCTTATCTACCGACCGACAAGCCAACACTAGCAAACGTCGAGGACCTCCTAAAGGCCAGTTTGTGGCTTGCAGATGAGATAAACAACCGAATCACTAGTGCTACTAGTGCATCCTGATTGTCTACGAATAGGGGGACGATATTATGATTTACGAGCTTTAACTTCGTTGCGACCGAGTGATTTTTTAGTCTCTTCAAAAATTTCGTGCTTGCGCGTGACGGGATCGTATTTACGCAGTGTTAATTTACCCGATGTATTCATCGTGTTTTTCTTGGTATAGTACGCGCGAGTACCTGATGCCTTGCTGACCAGTCCTACCAATTTGCGCTTGCTTTTAGAATTCTTTGCCATAACTAATGAGCTATTGTAACAGAGATACGTGAGATAGTAAACCCTATTTCGGTTCTTTTGGAATGATTACCCACATCAAACCATAGAGAAGCGGGCCCGGTATACCACCCGGTAACATCAATATGATAAAAATCACGCGCCACACAACAGGATCAATACCTGTGCATGCTCCCATGCCGCCACATATCCCGGCCAAAACTTTGTCAGTTCTCGATCGATATAGTCGTTTCATACCAGTATTGTAGCAAATTGTTATTATCACTAGGGGGTACTACGAAATTTTACCCCGCACCTACGTATGCAAACACGCCCAATACCAGTCCGATCAATAAATACGTCAAATAAAAATGGAGCATTTCTACCGAAACGCTAGAACCCATTTTAGCAAAATCCAACAGATAAGAACAGATATAGGGTGGAAAAAAGAGGATAATTTGCGAAACCAGCCCCGCCGTTAGCTTGCGAAAGTCGCAAGCCCGCCCCGTCAGCTCTGACTTTTACAATTTTCTGAGATTTTCCCCCGCCGAATTTCTTTTTTAGTTGCGAAAAAGTCAGGTCTGTCGGGTCGGCTGCCCGAAAGGGCAGAAACGGTGGGGCGATGCTACATTCACCCAGCAAGCATTAAAGTTTCATCTACTTGTTGATGTTTTATATTCAAGATTTCCTTAGCCTTTGCCTGTCGATTGCGCTCTCTGATTAAAAGTAGCTCTGGACTGCCCTGTACAAGCTCTCCTGTATTTGGATCAATCAGTTCAGATATATCTTCAATGCCCATATTTTTGCTGTGGCTAGACACAAAGAAATCTGAATTAACAGCGGTGTTCACTTCGCTTTCGCTCGCTTGGGGATTATCGTCTTTATAGCGGCGTTTTGCGCCTGCGATTTGCCTAGTAAGTCCTGCTAGATTTTTCTCTGCCTGTTCCTCTGGCGTGCTGAACTTTGCAATTTGCGGAGTAATAACATAATTATCAATTAAGGCATGGACTTTGCCACCATCCAGCTCATATGCACTTACAAGCCACTCGGCGTCAGTCTTCTCCCTTAATCTTCTTTCTACATCTTCATTTGCTTTTTCGAACTTATCAACAAATTGAACTTCAAGGCTAGGTACGAGGAAATCAACACCACCAAAACTCACTGTTTCAGCAGTTTCGTGCAGTAAGTCCTGTGGTAAGTCTTTTAATCCTTTAGTTGCGGTAACTGGGTAGATTTCTTGCGAGCCAAAGACGGCTGTAAATCTGTCACTATGCTCAATGCTTTCATACTGGTCAGTGCTGGCGGCATAAATCTCAAAATCACTATGCGTGCGATAGGGGGTGCTGTCTAATCGTTTTTCACGACCTTGAACAACGCCTTGTAGGGCAAGCTCTATGCCCGCGCCTTTACCGAATAAATACTGTATTCTGCCACTAGAGCCGATTTGCGGCATTAAGGCTCGTGCCAAAATCATCTTTGCTGTAAAAGTGTCAAAGTCGGGCATATCTATTCCGTCTTGTCGTGTGCTTTCGTGCCAATCCTTTAGCGAAGCAAGTTGCTCGCTAGTGGGTTCGGTGTCAAGTTCTCCTTTATCTGTAATGCCTAGACCAAACTCATCTCGAAAAAATCCAACCAAGGTTTGTACTTTCTCACCCAATTCAATATCTGTTGGGCTGGGAGCCAGCTGTAAGGCATCTATATCTTCTATTATGCGTGGTTCTTCTGACATTTTTATTTTTTGGTTACTCCTACTACTAATTCTAACACATTTACAAAGTACGCAAATACGCCGCCACCGTTTCTGCCCTTTCGGGCAGCCGACCCGACAGACCTGACTTTTTCGCAACTAAAAAAGAAATTCGGCGGGGGAAAATCTCAGAAAATTGTAAAAGTCAGAGCTGACGGGGCGGGCTTGCGACTTTCGCAAGCTAACGGCGGGGCTGGTTTCGCAAATTATCCTCTTTTTTCCACCCTATATCTGTTCTTATCTGTTGGATTTTGCTAAAATGGGTTCTAGCGTTTCGGTAGAAATGCTCCAGAATACGACTTTTTTCAAGATTTGACGGCGTTGCCGTCATTTTTTGTAGGGTTTGGCGGAAGTCAAACCAAATGTTTTCTTGGGGGGAATGAGATTTTGGGTCGCTGGAAGCGACCACATTTTTGTTTTTGCCCGCCACAGGCGGTTTTTATTTGGTAAAATGGTAGTGCGTACAATCTAACAGAGAGGTCTTTTTTAATGGCCGTCCCAGACAAGCAAGATTTCTCTTGATTGTACGCAACTGGGGCGGTCATTAAAATTATGGAGGTAATTCTATGAACAAAAATCGCTATATTTTGTATGCTCGCAAAAGTACAGATGTTGAGGACAAGCAAGTTTTGTCTATTGAGGCACAACTGGCAGAACTTCGGAAATACGCCAAAGATAACGGTTTGCTTGTGATAGACACCGTTATTGAAAAGAAATCTGCTAAAACTCCAGGTCGCCCGAAGTTTACCGAAGTGCTAAAACACATACAAAACGGCGAAGCCAACGCAATTTTAGCGTGGCACCCTGATAGGCTTGCCCGCAACAGTATAGACGGCGGACAAATCATCTATCTGCTTGACCAAAACCACCTTGCCGACTTAAAGTTTCAGACATTTTGGTTTGAGAACACCAGTCAAGGCAAGTTTATGCTGAACATCGCTTTTGGACAGAGCAAATACTATGTAGATAATTTGTCCGAAAACACCAAGCGTGGGCTTCGCGCGAAGATTCGGCGTGGCGAGTTCCCCGGAATTGCCCCATTTGGCTATTACAACAACACCAAAAGCAAGACGGTGCATATAGACAAACGCCAAGCCGAAATAGTGGAAGCGATTTTTGTTTTATATTCTTTAGGACAAAGCACTTTTCAAGATATATCTGATTATCTGTTTGAGCGTGGCGTTAAGACTAGCGGTGGCAAGCCATACAGCAAAGATAAGGTAAAGTATATCTTGAAAAACCCGTTCTATTACGGTCATTTCATTTATGGCGGCGAGATTTACGAGGGTAAACATACGCCAATTATTAGCAAGAAACTGTTTGATAAGGTGCAAACCGTAATAAAACAGCGAAGCCACCCGACCAAAGGTTTGATAGAGCCACAAGCCTACTGCGGGTTACTGCGTTGCAGTTGCGGAATGATGATAACTGCTGAAAACAAAACGAAACGGCAGAAAAACGGCAATACACATCACTACCTCTATTACAGGTGTAGCCGTAAGAACAAAACTGTGAAGTGTATTGAACCTGCCGTTCGTTCTGAACTTTTAGATCAGCAGTTATCTGACTTGTTGGCTGGCTTCGCTTTGCCCAAAGAATATGCAGACAAAATGCGCAAGTGGGCTACTGCGGACGAATTGACGGATAAAGCACGAATAGACGGCAAAATTGACGGTATGCGGAGCGAACTTACGCATTTGTCCGAGAAACTACAAAGACTGCTGGACGGCTTTCTTGACGGTGTTTTGGAGCGTGAAATATACACGCAAAAGAAAGCCGAGATTATGAGCCAAAAGAAAACCATTGAGGAACAAATGAGCGATTTACACTCGGGCACTTTGGAGTGGGTTGAACCGCTGAATAATTGGCTAGAAAAAGCCGTTTCTATCTGTTCTATCGCTCATTCCGCCGACCAAAACGCCAAAAAGTCGTTATTGCTGGAAATCTTTGGGTTGAACCTCAAACTCAAAAACAAAAATGCGGTCGCTTCCAGCGACCCAAAATCTCATTCCCCCCAAGAAAACATTTGGTTTGACTTCCGCCAAACCCTACAAAAAATGACGGCAACGCCGTCAAATCTTGAAAAAAGTCGTATTCTGGAGCCACCTTCGAGACTTGAACTCGAGACCCCTTCCTTACCATGGAAGTGCTCTACCACTGAGCTAAGGCGGCATACCACATGATATTTTAACAGATTAAGTTTTATAAAAATACCCATGATCATATAAAAACAACTCCTTTTCAGAAGTCATATTTAAATGGTGTTGGGAGAGGGATTCGCTTTGCTCGATCAATCTCGCAAAGTGCCGGGGAGCAAAGACTTTTGCTCCCGTTCGAATCCTTACTATTATTACCAATGTTATAACCGATCATAAAGACCGGTTATAACATTGGTGCTGGGAGAGGGATTCGAACCCCCGTAGGCGAAAGCCAGATGATTTACAGTCACCCCTCGTTGGCCACTTGAGTATCCCAGCCTGCAAAAAATAAATTTTGTCGGTGAAGTGTACGAAGCAATAATATTTAAATATGGAGCCGCTTCAGGGACTCGAACCCAGGACCTGCTGTTTACAAAACAGCTGCTCTAACCAACTGAGCTAAAGCGGCAATTATCGTACCGAATAATTGTAGCAAAGCTATCTGTTATTTACCAGACATTACATTACGATCTTGCGTGGCTGATGAATTTTTTGTGGTGCGCGACTAGGAATAATCACTTTTGCCACTTTCTCGCGTAATGTAGTTGCCAGCTCTACTTGTTCATCACGTTCATATGCGTCAGCCAATATACTCAGGCTTTGCGGATTTGGTTCTAGCTCAACAGCACGCTCAAGTGCAGCGATCATCGCCTTGGTATTTCCGAGTTTTTCCTGGACTTTCGCGAGGGCAATATGCCGCGCCGCTAATTCTCCCTCGATACTTATCGCTTGCTCAAACGCCAGTGCGGCTTTCTCATACTGTCCTGTCTCATAGTAAATCAGTCCGACATTGTGGAGACTACTTGCACTCGGTTCCAAACTCTGAGCAATCTCAAAACATTCAATTGCATCTTGATACGCACGTTGTTTGGCATAGAGAATCCCAAGACGATTGTACGCCGTCGCATTTCGTTCATCGACACGCAATATTGTCAGTAGCGCCTTTTCAGCACGGAGATATTTGCGGTCTTTGATACTATCCTGAGCAACTGCCCACAGTTTGTCCATACGGTTAGAGAACTTCGAAGAAAAGGCTGCACCGGTATCATCAGCTTGTCGCTGATACCAGAGCACCCATGCACCTAGTCCCACCAGTAGTACAAGCCCTAACATATTTCTATCATTATACAGTATCTACATAGACAGCGCTAGAGAGAGTAATTGAAGCCGTACATTGCCATTTGTCTCAAGCTTTTCGATTGTTTCTGACACGATATTCAGCTGACGAGCCGGCGTCGCTGTACTGCCTTTTCTCATACTGTGAGCTATGATGTTGCCGATAGCTTGAACAAGTCGCAGGGCTTGAGACCGATCATTCATCGCGTCTTTGACACCAATCAATCGCTGATACGTCGAGCCCTGTACGATACTTCGCGCTTGCTTTATTACTTCCGCTTGTGCATCAAAAAAATCACTATCCTGAATCAGTTTATTGAGTAGCGCAGGACGACCTGATGCTAAAAATAGTAGCTGTGCACTCTTCGCGCTATCTTTGATGCCGGCAGCCCGAATGATATCTGTTGATTGCTGCTGTGAAATAGGTCGAAGCTCGATCGTAGCCACACGGGAAGATATCGTCGGCAACAGATGTTGTGGTGCGTGCGTCAACATGATAAATACGACATTTTCTGGCGGTTCTTCGAGTAGTTTTAAAAATGCATTCTGCGCCTCAACTCGTAGCGTATCCGCATCATCTATAATCACGGTGAGTGTGTGATCTCGTTTTGACCTTGTTTGATGGTATAGCTCACGTATTTGATCGATCGAGATATTTTTGTCATCCTCGCCCTCCACGATGAGCAAACCACCCGGCTGAGAGTTGAGCGCCCTTGCAATCGCTCGTGCATATGACTGCAGTCCAATACCATCAACTCCATGGACGATCAGCCCGCTCGCGGGATTTTTGACAAATGCCTCACTCTGTCGGCGAGATATATCATGTAGTATGAGATCAGGTGCAAATGTCATTGATCAGCTCCTGCATGTCGTCCGGTAGATCGGCAGTAAATGTTTTTCGCTGCGATGTCGGAATAGTAATTTCTAGTTGCTCGGCATGGAGACAGAGTCGATCAATAGGTGATTTTCCACCCTCGTAAACTTTGTCACCAACAATCGGTGTACCGATGTGCGCCATATGCACGCGTAGTTGATGCGTCCTGCCTGTCACCGGCTTTAGCCGTACGACACTCATATTCTCGTTTGAGCCGATCACTTCGTAGTGTGTCTGAGCAGACTTACCTTTCGGATCAACCCGAAAACTACTCGGATTTTTGGGATTACGAGCTATTGGCAAGTCGATATTTGCTTCGTGATGCTTTGGTACCCCACGAACAATCGCGATGTATGTCTTGTGCGCTTTGCGGTCTTGAAATTGCTTTTGTAGTGCGTGTTTGGTCGTCGCATCCTTTGCCGCGATCATGATACCGCTTGTGTCGCGATCGAGTCGGTGCACGATACCCGGACGATTTGTGTCATCTACTTCTGTCATCCGACCGCGGACAAAATCCGCAACCGTTGGCTCTGTACTCACCTCACCTTTTGCATGGGTCAACACGCCAGACGGTTTATTTATGACGACAACATGATCGTCCTCATACACCACCGGTAGAGTTATATCGCTTGCATCCACCACGGGTAGCGTACTATGCGTTACCTCGTCATCCTCATCCAGCAGTCGCCTGACTGATGTCTCGACAACGCCATTTACGAGTACATAGCCCATTTCAATATATTTTTGCCATGTGCTCCGTGAGTATTCTGGCCAATACTGTGCCATATATTGGTCGAGTCGCATTTAGACAAGCTCCGCTAGTATTGTCATTTTCGAAGACCGACAGCTTGTTGTACGTGAAGTAATGTCTGGTTTGCGGATTCATTCATAAGTGCCTCGGATGCTTCTAGCTTGGCTATGACTGCACTGTCGTCGATCAGATCATAGACTTTTTGATAGGCTCTTAAAAACTCCTCGACGCTACCGGCAACCGTCTTTTTCAAGTCACCATAACTTGATTTGCCTTCCCAGTCGGCGTTGACATGACCTTGATCACGCGCGGTCACGAGTGCAAGTATCTGCAAGAGATTAGTGATACCTGGCTGATTATCCCAGTCAAAATTGATCACACCGACACTATCGGTCTCGGCGCTCATGATCTTTTTGGCGGCAGAGGCTGGATCGTCACCGAGAAATACGATGCCACGACCAGACTCATCACTTTTGCTCATTTTTTTGGTAGGGTTTTGTAGATCTTTGATGCGAAGTCCTTGATCGTTGCCAAAAAATTCATGTTGTTTGGCAACCGGCTCCGGCACGACAAATAGCTCACCAAATTTGCTATTCATGCGCTGTGCAATATCTCGTGCAAACTCCAGATGCTGCGTCTGGTCATCACCGACTGGCACATAGTTTGCACCGTAGAGTAATATATCTGCCGCCATAAGTACGGGATAATTAAACAGTCCGACGGAAACATTCTTATCGATAGTATCCAGTATCTTTTGAGGTGCGTTCATATCATCCACCGGAATTTTCTTATCTAAAAATTTGGATGATTTATCTTTGAACTGCGTCATTCGTGCCATCTGCCCATAACCGGTAAAGCAGTCCAGAATCCAGGTCAGCTCACTATGCGCAGGCACAAAACTCTGGCGATACAGATGGATATTGTCATGATCGAGCGGCAATCCGGCGGCGATAAATTTGCGCGCCGTATCGATGCTCTGCTGATAAAGCGCTGTGTGATCAATCGGTGTCGTAAAGCTATGCAGATCCGGTACGAACATATTTATGGTGTATTCGTCAGCATGTGTCCGCGCCATATCAACTGTCGGCAGCATTGCCCCAAAATAATTCCCGATATGCAGGTCGTTATTTGCCCGAAGTCCGGTCAATATCGTTTTTTTACTCATCACAGATTCTCAAGTGGAATAATTGAAGATTTTATCTCTACGATTTCATGCTCAATTTTGTTAAAACGCTCATCAACTTGCAGCATATAACTCTGAAATACGCCTATGATCTCATCAGTAGAAGCTCGAAGTGAAGCATCGAGATCATTTTTAGTTACGTAATCTGTTTTCATATCTATAATTGTATCATAATGCTATACTTCGCTCATGAAAACATTTGATCATATCGCGATCATATTTAACCCTAAAAGTACGGGTGATGCACCTAGGATTGCCGAAGACCTGCGCGATACTATCGATGGTCACTACGAGATTATTCAGAAAAAGTCCACTCTTTATCCGACGCAGCATGCAGGTCATGCCACCAGCATCGCTCGAGATGTCGCTGTCAAATACGAAAGACCCCTCATTATATCTGTTAGTGGTGATGGTGGATACAATGAAGTCGTCAACGGCGCAATGCGAGCGAAAAATGAGGTCAAAACAGCTCGACCAGTCATCGCGGTCATGGCTGCTGGCAACGCCAACGATCACAAGCGCGTCGTACGTGGCAGCACACCACTGATTCGCCTCATCAAACGCGCCGATATCAGACCACTCGATCTCATTAGTATTTCCGCAAAAGCATCAGACTTTAGATTACAGCGCTATGCGCACTCATATATCGGCCTCGGTATCACACCTGAGGTTGGTCATGAATTAAACAGACATGGCAAAGGATTATTTAACGAGATGAAAGTGATCCTGCGGACTCTTGGGCGGTTTGAGCCCTTTTTGATGACTCATGATGGTGTCACGCGACGATACGACAATATCGTCTTTGCCAATATCAACGAGATGGCTAAAGTAGTCCAGCTCGACGAAAAACCAAAAATTCGTGACGGCAAATTTGAAGTCATCATTCTCCGTCACCATAGCAAATTACGCATGCTTGGAGCATTACTTAGCGCAACGATCAAAGGCTTTCGACATGTACCGAGCGTGACGGCATACGATTTTACGCTGCCAGACAAACAACCTGTCCAATGCGATGGCGAGATCGAAGAATTACCCAATGATTGTCACGCGACTATCAAGAGTCATGCGCATGCGATTGACTCGCTATACTAGGTCGTTTACGCAAAAAATACTTTGTCAGTAGTATAACCAGTCCTACCCACGCACCACTCACACACCAACCCGCCACTATATCAGTTGGGTAGTGTACGCCGAGATATAGTCGTGTAAATCCAATAAAAATCATAAAAAGTGATGCGCCTGCGACGCCCCACCAACGCCATTTGCTATCCCATAGTATATACATGATCACAAATGCCAGGGCGCTACTTGCCATTGCGTGACCACTGGGAAATGAAAAGCTCTGCTCCACAACAAGTCGTTCCCACAGCTCTGGTCGAGGACGCGCAAAGAGAGCCTTGAGCATGAGATTGAGAATCTCCGCTCCGCCCAGACCTGCGATCAACACGATCACTTTGTTCCATGCATTTTTATATAGTAGCCATCCCAGGATAAGCAATCCCCATACGATCACCATCCACCCGCCTATATCGGTCGTCATAACTGCCAGAGTATCGAGAGTATGATTGGCGAGGTTATGCACCCTATTGAGCACTGATTCATCAAATACTTTCGTCTCACGCTCAGTAACCTCATCGGCAATTTTGACAAAGCCAGCGCTCGCTGCAGCAAACAGCAAAAAAACGATGCCAAATGAGCTTGTGAGTTTTAGACGCCATGATGATACTGCTTTTTTCATGTCTATACACTATACTACACTACAGTTATGTCAAAACTTCCTATGTATGTCATCATGACCGTCGCTATGGGTATCGGCGGCTATATCCCCGTCATGTTCGGTGCAGGTATGATGGACTTCTCGACCATCGTCGGTACGGTCATCGGCGGTATCATCGGTATCGTTGTCTATCAAAAGCTTAGATCTGACGGATATATCGAGTAGACCAAAATTATCGGCTAAACTGTAGCTGATAGTCCATCTTGCGTACCATATCCTCTTGCAGCGGCATGCTACTGTATCCGTCTGGTTTTATATCACTTGCTCCAAGCAAGACGCTAAACGGCACTTTTATCGCTCCTGTATCATCTGTCTTTCCTCGCCATTTTTGCTCAGTCGTTGGACACGGCTGCTGGATACATTGTAGATTTGTCGGACCAAATACTGAGGTAAAAGTATTTGCTATCGGCTTTTTATCCGCATCGACAAGCTTGATAAGCATCGCATCAACTCCATTGCTGTTATCAGTGCTCGTTGTCCGTGTAGTGGATGTATCGGTAGGCTGCTTCTGGTTATCAGATGCGCCCTTTGATCCCAATATCATTGATGTACCAAAATATCCGAGAAGCGCACTCACACTTACGATAGCCAATCCTAATACTATCTTTTTGCTATTCATAGCTCGATAGTATCATATATCGCGGTAAGATGGTTATGCT
>CAZHUZ010000005.1:20644-40002 GCA_964535835.1 uncultured Candidatus Saccharibacteria bacterium
CTTTTTGCTATTCATAGCTCGATAGTATCATATATCGCGGTAAGATGGTTATGCTGAGTTAAGGAATATTGACTTTACATTGTATTTATGCTAATATAGTATATAGCAGTACCGCAAAGAATGATTGGTATTCTCGGTCAAGAAGATGGGATAAAACTGTCATTTGCATCAAACGATATCTTTTTAGAACCTAATACAACTTTAGAATCCGTCATGAATAGTCTGGTGGAAAAGTACCATGGCACATCATTAGAGGATGAACTAATGCCTCTCTTCGAAGAAGCAATAATTCGTAATCAATCCGTGTTAGGTGGGAGAGAACTACAATCTATATTTGATCCAAATGATAACTTCGTCACATTACAGCAATGGATTGAAATACGAGATTTTATTCGAAGTTTAACTAAGCAGTAAGACAACTTTTACTTCAAACATATAAATCTATCTATTCCCCTTAGCACGATTATGCGGGATGCAGAGCATTTCACAGTTGCTGATGTCGGTGGTGCCGCCTTTGCTCCAGGCGGTGACGTGGTCGGCGTCCATTTCTTTCGGCTCCCAGATCTTGGATTTGTTGGCGTCGTGACCTATGGCGCAGTACGAGCAATTCGATATGCCTTTTTCTTTGGCGTCGGCGGTTTGTTGCTCATAGGCATCGCGTTTCGTCTTGTCGTCAAAGACACGGATATTGAGTAGTCTGGCATCGACTGATCCGCCGAGTACGTATTCAAATATTCCTTTACGATCAGTGACAAATTCATCCCCATAGAGCTTTTTCATCTCTGTTGTGATTATTTCGGAATCATAATTCGTCTCGTGGTAGGTATCATAGAGTCGCCCCCACTCCAGACCGCGCATTTCTGGTTTTACGTCGATAAATACGCGCGAAATCCAGTCGATGACGGTGTCAAAATGGCTCTTTAGTTCGTCGATAGTAGTGTCGAGACGGTGCTTGCTCATGTAGCCATCGATCTGCCCACGAGATACCCAGTCGAGTGCACGCTCTAGATATGCTTGGCGTTTTATGTCACCTCGTAGGTATGCATCCCATTTTTGTACCATCGAGTTTTGGCTGTTGCTGTATTCTTGTTTGGCAAGCGTGACAAATGGTCCCGAATACACAGCATTGAGGATTTCTTGTGCCTCAAGTGGTACACCAGAGATATTGATGGTACGAAACCAATCTTTGATCTCACGCTCTTCACCCTCACAGATATATATGAGGAGTGGTGCAGACAATATCCGCTCCTGCTCCTCACTCGAAAGGCCGCTGTAATATTGCTCGTGACCGTTGACATCACGTACGGCAAATTTACCGGCTACAAACCGACCAATACTCGTGATGCGTTGCTGTCCATCAAGCACTTCATAGCTATCGTCGCTCGTCTTGTTGAAATACAGTAGTCCAATCGGATAGTTTTTGAGTATGCTATCGATCACCGCAACATCGCGCTTGCCGTCGGCGTAGATATAATTGCGCTGATATTCTGGCTGGATAGTCAGGCGACCGCCATAGCCAAATAATCCCTTGCCTTCAAATTCATTGTACTCAAACCCATCTACAATGTCGCGAATTGTCTTGCCTGTTTCTTTTGCCCAGAGTGTAGTAATCATGATGTAGCCTTTCGATGTTTAATTACTATTCTCATATATTTTCGATTATAGGAGCCGTCATTATTTTGGGTATAAAATGCAGGACCACCTTGTTGATAGGTGCCCTTTTTGGCTATTGAAGACATTGGAGATGCCAAAAATAGACTAAGTCCAATTATTTCAAACTGTTCGGGGTTATATTTATTAAGAAAGCTGATCGGCACGCCCATTAACTTACTGTAATCACTAGGTATTGCGTCAGTATTTGACACCTCAATTGCATCATAATTTACATATTCATCATACTTAACCATGCCAGCCATTTTTTTGTTGAATTTTAAATTATCAGCTATTGTCATAAGTCCTAAGGGCTGATGACGGCGACCATGATCAAGATTGGTAAACCAACGCACGCCATTTACTCGCAAATATTCATTACCCTTTTCATCAATGCGAACGGCTTCTTTGTTTCTTGCATAGTCTTTTGGAACCAAAAACTCCCGATCCCCGCTATTAATACTAGGACCTATCCATACCTTGTTGCCTTTGATAAGCGGAAAGACTTCCTTATATGTAATTGCATTCATATTTCCAATAATCAAAAAATGCTTATCATACTCCACCAACTGCGCCACATACTCCCGAAACAAACTAAATGGAGGATTCGTCACGACGATATCAGACTCTTTGAGCAGTTCGACACATTCATCGCTACGGAAATCTCCATCACCTTTGAGGGGAGTCCATTCGTTGTTTTTGTTGGCTTTGAGCTGTTCGGCGATGTCTGTTAGCGTAAAACTTCCGTCACCATTGATATCTCCGACGTCACTGATGACAAATTTATTGGCGGTGACTTTAGGGCGACCCTTACTGGGTGCTAGTGTGAGATCATCGCCAAACAAACCAAGTTGAGTATTGGCGACAGGACTCGGTTTGTAGCTGGTAGTAATAAGCTTTTTCAGACCAAGACGTTTGAAATTCAGCACAAAGTAGCGAAAGAAATTACTCTCAAATGGATCATCACAGTTGCAATACACTACTTTGTCACGAAACGTATCCTTGTCATATTCGAGATAAGCTTCAATCTCTTTTTGGATATCGCTAAACTGCGTATAAAACTCGTCGTTTTTGGCCTTTTTTGCTTGGGAGAGGTTGGTATTTGCCATATAGTCCTATTATACCCGCCTCGCCCCTGTAATCCTACTCTGAATTCTCAGACAATGAGCGGTACTCTACCTCACGACCCTCGGCCTCGGCTCGTTTGATACCGTACTCCATACCCGGACTGATGCCTCGATCAGTATAAACGACCGTTTTGCTCGCAAATTTGCCGATGGCTAGTCCTGCCTCGATACCCATCTCGCGCTCGGCGGGATCGAGATCATCGAGCATACGGGTGTAAAACAGGTGACTGGCAAATGGCGCTTCGCCGCGGTGCAAACTATCGAGTATCGCTGCCTCAGCATAGGCAACATTGCCCTCCACGTCTCCGGCATATGGGCTCTCGATGAGGACAAAGTGGCGATGAGAATTCATATCCCTAGTATACCTGTCATTCACTGTTATTTTGTCAGTAATATTGATTTTTCACAGGGTTATTTTGATTTTTTACAGGGTTAAACCCTGATAGGTGTTATTTTGTGTAATTTAGTTACGATATACTATTTTAGTTTGTCCAATGTTGATCTAACTAGTAATAAAGAAGTATGAAGCAAGTCGTATCTGTAAGCTCAACAAAACAAAACCATGCGCTGATCTGGCTAGGCGATGGCGAAGCGCGGAGCAAGTTGTACAGAATAGGTACTACTTGCGAGCACTGCAGCCAGCAACGACGCCAGACGGCACATGGATTGTTTTGGATTAACGCTTTGAGTACTGTTCGCGTTTGCGGGCAGACCTAAGACCATATTTCTTGCGCTCTTTTTCGCGTGGGTCACGTTTCATGAGACCGGCTTTTTTGAGCGTACCACGGAGGGTATCGTCCATCTCAGCAATTGCTTTACTGATGGCGAGTTTACAAGCATCAACTTGGCCACTGAGACCACCACCACTGACAACGATCGAGACATCAAAGTCTTTTTGTTTGCCGATGAGTGCGAGTGGATCAGTGAGCTCTGCAACGAGTGTTTTGTTGCCGTCAAAATAGTCATCAGCTGATGAACCATTGACGGTGATGACACCCTTGCCGCCCATCAAACGAGCACGAGCAGTTGCAGCCTTGCGGCGTCCGAGGCCATAGAAGTATTTGTCAGATTTAGCCATTACTTGACCTCCACTTTAACTGGTTTTTGCGGCGCATGGCTGTGATCGGCATCAGCAAAGACACGGAGACGTTTCATACGCTCGGCGTGTAATTTGTTGTGTGGGATCATACCAGCAACAGCTTTTTCGATAAGCATGGTTGGTTTCTCGGCGCGGACAGTCGCAAGTGATGTCTCTTTGAGTCCACTTGGGTAGCCAGAGTAACTGTAGTAGGTTTTGGCCTGCTCTTTGTTACCAGTGACAACAACCTGAGCGGCATTGATAACGACGACGTAGTCACCATCATCCATGTGCGGCGTGTAGGTTGGTTTGTATTTGCCCATGAGACGATTTGCGATGACGGTTGCAACGCGACCAAGAGGTGCGGTTGAGGCATCAATAATCACCCATTTGTGGTCGACTTCAGAAGCTTTCATAGAATAGGTTTTCATTATTTTGCTCCTGTCTTTCTGACGCTAGCGGCTGGTTTGTGGTCGAGGTGCTTGTCAGCAGCTGCGATCTTCTTTGGTGCAGCAGTAGCAGGCTTGGCAACGGTAGGTTTCTTTGCATCTGCCTTTTTAACTGAGGTCGATTTCGCCTCATTTGCTTTGGCCGCTGCAGTGCCGGCTTCTTGCTTTGATACTTTGCCTTCACGATCGAGTGTGTCGACGAATTCGACACGAGCGAGTTGGGCGTTGTCGCCGACACGCATGCGTGTGCGTTTGATGCGAACATGTCCGCTGACGCGTCCACCCATCTGTGGGGCGAGTTGATCAACCAATGTATTGGTTGCATCGAGGTTGTTGAGCGCAGAAAGGACGTTGCGTCGTGACGCGAGGTCACCTTTCTTTGCTTTGGTAATAATCGGCTCAATAAACGGTACGAGCTCTTTTGCGCGAGGCAACGTCGTCTCGATAGCACCGTGTTCGATCAAGCTAATCGCAAATCCACGCATCAACGCTTTGCGCTGTGCAGAATCGCGATGGAGCTTGCGGCCTTGATATCCGTGTCTGTGCATATACTAGAACTCCATCTCCGCCAATTTTTCTTTGACTTCATCAAGAGCTTTGCTACCAAAGCCTTTGAGTTCACGGAGGTCAGTCTCGCTCAGCGTGACAAGGTCGTTGATCGTACGAATGTCGTTGTTGATCAATGCATTTGTTGTGCGAGCAGTCAGGTTGAGGTCTTCGATAGGAGTCATCAACTCTGCATCATTGCTCTCTTCGCGCGAGCCAGGTGTTGGGGCTGATTCGACACGAGTTGCGCCAGCGAGTGCAGTGTATTGGTTGATGAGGATAGCAGCTGCTTCTTCGAATGCGTCACGTGGGCTCATAGAACCGTCAGTGTCGATCGTAAGAAGTAGTTTGTCGAGGTCGGTAGTCTGACCAACACGAGTGTTTTCGACTTTGTAGCGGACACGAACGACAGGGCTAAAGATAGCATCGAGCGCAATCATATCGCTGTGGATACGTTTGGTGCTGGATTCCTCAATAGTGCGGTAACCGCGACCAGTCTCAACGACGATGTCCATAACGACTGATGCTTTTGGATCATCGACCGTACAGATAACAGCGTCAGGATTGACGATCTCAATATCGTTTGTTGTCTTGATATCAGCAGCGGTGATGACACCGGCGCCTTTTTTCTCTAGACGAAGCTCGGTTGGCTCGTCGTTGTGTGCGCGGACACGAACATTTTTGAGGTTGAGCATGATGTCGACGACGTCTTCTTTGACGCCTTTGACAGTCGTGAACTCATGAGTAGCGCCTTCGACGCGGAAAGCAACGATAGCAGCACCTTCGATAGATGAGAGTAGTACTCGGCGAAGTGAGTTGCCAAGTGTCATACCGTAGCCAGTGTGAAGAGGCTCGATGACAAATGTTGCGCTGGTTTTGCCGTGGTCTTCGACGCTAGCAAGTGTTGGGTTGTGAATAGCTTGTGACATTTTGATAAAGCTCCTTATTAGCGTGAGTAGTACTCAACAATTAACTGTTCATTGATATCTGGTTCTGCTTCATCACGAGTTGGGTTACCGGTAATAGAGATGGTCAATTTCTTGACATCACTCTTGAGCCAACTAAGTGGAACTTGTGAGGTGTTTTTGACGACATCATCGATACGAGCAAAATAATCAGATTTGGTACTCTTTGGACGAACAGTGATAACATCACCGGCTTTGACGCGAATCGATGGGATATCGACACGGCGGTCGTTGAGCATGAAATGTCCGTGCGTCACGAGCTGACGTGCGCCACGACGACTAGTACTGAGACCAGCGCGGTAAACGACGTTGTCAAGACGACGCTCAAGTAGCTGCAACAGGACTTCGCCTGATTTGCCTTCGGCGCGGTCGGCGTCTTTCATGAGACGAGCAAACTGTTTCTCCAGTAGACCGTAGGTACGACGTACTTTTTGCTTTTCACGAAGCTGAGTTGCGTACAGACTTGGTTTGTTCTGACGACCATGCGCGTGAACACCAGGAATACCTGATTTGCGAGCCATGATTTTGTGCGCCTTGACATGCAGGGCGTAGCCTTCGCGGCGAGATTGTTTAACGATTGGGCTTCGATCTCGTGCCATAACGTTTAAGCCCTCCTTTGCTTGCGTGGACGAACGCCACCATGTGGCACGCCAGTTACGTCTTTGATGGAATCAACACGGATGTCAAAGTTTTGCATGCTTCGGATTGCGGCATCGCGACCGAGACCAACACCTTTGACGAAAGCGTCAACAGATGTCAGACCAAAACTTTTGGCAATCTCGGCTGCTTTTTCGGCAGCGATCTGTGCAGCATAGGCAGTGCCTTTTTTGCTACCGCGGAAACCGCACGCACCAGCTGAGCTAGCAGCGATAACGTTGCCTTTTTTGTCAGAAAACGTGATGATCGTGTTGTTAAATGTTGCTTGAATATGCAGCTGTCCTGATGGTACAGAACGGCGCTGTTTCTTGCGTCCCTTTGCAGGGGCTGCCTTTGGCGCTGCAACTGACTCAGTTGAAGCAGCATCGACAGTAGTGGTTGTAGTAGTATCTTCAGCCATAATGCTCCTTTTTCTTATGTCTTAGTTGCTGCTTTAGGTTGCGCACCGCCGACTGCGACACGTTTGCCACGACGAGTACGACTGTTTGTACGAGTCCTCTGTCCGCGTGATGGCAAATTGTTTTTGTGGCGGATGCCACGATATGAGCCGATGTCTTTGAGACGTTTGACGTTTCCACCGACAACACGCTGCAAATCACCTTCGACAGTGTAGTTGCTGTCAATCTCATCGCGCAGTTTTTTGAGGTCTGCTTCGCTGAGGTCTTTGACGCGAGTAGTTGGGTCGATCTTGGTTGCCTCAAGGATATTTCGGGCATGCACTGGACCAATACCATAGATATAGGTCAGGCTGATCTGAATTTGTTTCTGGTCAGGAATGACCACGTTTGCAATACGTGCCATTAGCCTTGCCTCTGTTTATTCTTGGGTTTCTTTTTGTTTATGACGTAAAGACGTCCTTTACGACGAACTAACTGGTCGTCTGGACTGATCTTTTTGACGCTTGCTCGTACTTTCACGCCGCTTGTCTCCCGTTAAATTTATCGTCTTTGAGTCGGAAGCTGATTCTGCCCTTTGTAAGATCATAAGGGGTCAACTCAACCTCGACCACATCGCCCGGCACTAACCGAATGTAGTGCTTGCGCATCTTTCCTGACACGTGAGCGATGATAGTGTGGCTATTTTCAAGTTCGACACGAAACTGAGTATTAGGCAGTGCTTCCACCACCTTCCCTGTCAGTTTGATAACTTCTTTATTACTAGCCATACGTATACAACCGTACAGTATATATGAAAAGACAGTCTACGTAAACCCCTGTATCAAAGATAATCTCGCATCGCGATGTGTATATGGTTATTGTAGCGGTTTTTTATGATTCGTCAATATAATAATGTGATGGGCGGGGCGTTTTTTACGCGCCCCGCCCTGGATACCACATGGTACATGGCCTTATCGAGCTGGCTTTGCTCGTGAGAGGCTCGTCCAAAAGGTTTCCAGCCGACCCTCCATTCGTCTCAGATAGTTTGCGCCAAAGTTACCCTTGACGGACTTTTCTGAAAACGGTGTGCTCCTACACACTGGTTGTGGGTCCATACTTCTGCGACATGATTTGTCGCTGTGCTTGCCGACCAGGTAAACTGGCGACACTTTTCCGAATTTTCGTATGCAATATCACATACTGGCGGGGGTTGTGTACAGAAACGATCGCTCGGAGAAACACGTCGAGTCCCACCATTATTCCCGGACTTTGTATCCCGGCCGGACGCGGGGTTCGCGGGTGCCGATGTCCGCAAAATGGCACTTGATGTCGTGGTAGTGCTGGCTCTTGCGTTTTCGTTCGCTAGATATTGCTAGCCACCCTGTCGACTATCGCTATGTGGCATTGATGTCATTCGCTAAATCTTGTTAGCACCCTACGATCACCACATAGATAATAATATCATAATAAATTCTTGATGAAATACAATTTAAAATAATCGTTCAGGGGCAGTAGGAAGGGTGTTTGTTACAAATCGCGTGAGAGCTCCGGCAAGCGCTTCTTGTGTATCTTCGACTGGCGGTATCACACATGTTCTCCCAAGCGATACTGCCCCATACGCCCTTCGGTACATGCTACCGTCACGGCCTTCAACCCAATGTTCGACATCTCCATCGCCGCTTGGCTCCCTGATGATACCTTCGAGCATACCCCCATCAAAGTCGCTAGCGGTATAACGCATGACTAACCCTGTCGATTCGGCATGAACACGCGTGACGACGATAGCATCAGGATGTATATCTCCACCCATCGCCACTCTAATATTGGTCGTACGTGACCATGAGGGCACGTGAGTTAATTTGTCGAAGCGTCTCAAGTGCTACTGAGACAACGATGAGTAGTCCCGTACCACCAATCGCGAGATTGGCAGCATTTATGCCTAACTGAGCAAAGACATACTCAAATACAAACGGCAAGACCGAGATTAAACCGAGTGCTAATGCTCCGAATAGTGTCAGGCGTGTGACAACACGTGACAAATATTTCTCTGTTTGTATACCTGGACGAACATTTTCGATAAAACCACCTTGTTTTTGGAGGTTCTCGGCGATCTCATTGCTATTAAAGACGATTCCCGTGTAGAAATAGGTAAAGGCAACGACGAGTAAGAAATAGGCGACCGGATAAATAAACGTCGTCCAATCAGCGCTATAGCCAAACTGTCCCGGCTGCGGCGTCTGAAACCACCTGACGAGATTTTCACCAATGCTCACCCATTTGGCGTCGTGAGTTGAGCGTAGGACTTGACCAACAAATGCTGGGAGCGCCAAAAATGCCACAGCAAAGATAATCGGTATTACCCCTGCAGTAATGAGTTTGACCGGCAAAATACTTTGTACGCCACCATAGGCGCTATTGCCGTGAACACGCTTTGCATAGTTGATCGTGATAACACGTTGTGCCTCATTGATCTTGACCAAAAAGTACAATACCATTAATCCGATAATCGCGATGACAATCGTCACCCAAAAAGCGATATTATTGAGCCATGGAATAGTAAACCAATTAAACATATGAAAAGCATCCTCGGGTTTACTCACCGTGAACAGAGATGATCCGACTGTACCAAGCGTTTGGGGCAATTGCGATACGATACCGGCAAAAATAAGCAATGAGATGCCATTACCGACGCCCTGTTCAGTGGCTAGCTCTCCCAGCCACATCATCAACATCGCACCAGCAGTCATAGCTGCGACTGCTACGGTCCATTGCCATAGATCCATTTGACCGAGTGTTGCAGAGCTTCCGGCGAGAACGGATTGGCGGATAATAAATATAAAAGCGATTGACTGCAAAATAGCGAGTGGCAACGTGATAATACGCGTCCACTGATTAATCTTGCGACGACCTGACTCACCATCTTTGTGGAGCTCCTCCAGTTTTGGTATGGCCTTGGTCAGTAGCTGCGTGATAACACTGGCGGTAATGTATGGGCTAAGGCCAACAAGAACAACCGAGAGACTGGCAAGCGCACCACCACTCATGAGGTTGAGAAAGCCGCCAAATTGTGAGCTCTGCAATGCATTATCAATTATTGATCGGAGTTGCGTGGGCTCCGCTAGCGGGATCGGTACATGTGACAAAAAACGATAGACAATGATAATTGCTAAAATTGCCAATAGGCGTTTTTGCATGTCACGGCTTTTTAGCGATGCGAAGATAGTTCGCCAATTCATATATTACACCCCTCATAATTATGTATGATCAGTAAATTCCTCACTATTATACAGTACGTTTATAGGATACGTAACATTGACAGGCAATATTATATCTGCAATAGTATATTCAATTCCGCATGGATGTGTGGTGGTCAGATGGGAAACTATCTGGTAACGGATGTTTTGCCGAGTCCTCATCGGCACGCACAGAGAGAAGCTAGATCATGACCACAAGAGACGTCACCAATGGCCCCACGGCCGACGCCATCTTCACGGCGGCCAGATACGCCACCAACCGTAAATGGCGGACCCCTCTGGAGTTCACTGTCAGCGGACTGCATATCATCGAGATCAACTGGATCAACGGTCCGACGTGGCTGGGCGAGCACTCTCGCCTCCTGACGTTTACCGTCAAGTACGGTGGAGAAACGTTACAGGTGTATGACTACGACACAGTAGGTCGCTGTGGTAGCATCGCAATCAAGAATCCTGGCTTGCGAGGCATCCAAGACATCGTGGAGTTGATTGAGAAGGAACGCCAGGACGTACTCGATCGAGTGCAGCGCGCTCTCTGACGACACCTCACTTCGCCCCGCACCGATCAATCGGTGCGGGGCTCACAATTCTGTAATAAAAATTCGCCGCTGGTATGCGACGAATTTTGTATTTTGTGATAAGTAGGAATTAAGAACTTTTTTCTTCCTTCTTCATTCGTCCTTCTACTTTCTTTTCGCGTTTGCTTACCGGCAATGTTGGGACGGGAACCGCCTCAAATGATCCACCAGCTTTTTTGATAGCTTCGCGAACGCTCGCACTAGCGGCTTGTACTTTGATGACTGCTTTGCCTTTGTATTCACCACGTGCGATGATCTTGACCGTGTGGTATGGTGTTGCAACGAGACCTGCATCAACCAATACTTGGTTGTCGATAGTTGCGCCCTTAATGTCATTTAGTTGATCAAGATAGACAACTTGTGCTGGCACACGCAGACTCTTAAACCCACGTGCTTTTGGAATACGTTGCATCAATGCACCTTGGCCACCCATAAATCCATGAGCGTGCTTTTTACCCGTACGAGCGCCCTGACCTTTGGTACCACGACCGGCAGTTTTACCCTGACCAGCAGCAATACCACGACCAACGCGTTTGCGCGTACGACTAGACTCGACGTTGAGTTCGTTGTACTTCATTACTTGGCCTCCTTTTTAGCTGGAGCTTTCTTCTCATTCGTAGTTTTAACAGAGGCGGTTTTCTTTTCATCGCTCTTTGTCGTAGTCTTACTGCTACCTGGCTTCACCATCCACTGCTCACGAGGAACAAGCGCGCGAAGTGCTTCGATTGTTGCGTAGGCAATGTTGACTTTGTTGCTACTACCGAGTGATTTACTGAGCATGTCAGTCACACCAGTGACACCGATAATGTTACGGACAACACCACCAGCGATGATACCAGTACCGGGAGCAGCTGGTTTGAGCAACACACGAGCACCACTGACTTTGACTTCAACGTCATGAGGAATAGTACCGTTTTTGACGGGTACTTGGATGAGGTTTTTCTTGGCAACGTCAGTCGCTTTTTGGACGGCGACTTGGACGTCTGCGCCTTTGCTGACGCCAACACCGACTTTGCCTTTTTTGTCACCAACGACAACAAGTGCTTTGAATCGGAAACGTCGTCCACCTTTGACCACACGAGCAACACGGTCGATACCGATAACAATTTCTTCAAATTGCTTTTCCTCACGAGGAGCATTAGCGTTGAAACGGTCGTTACGACGTCCACCACCGCGGCGATCGTTGCCACCAGCACCAGCAGGACGAGCTGAACGGTTTTGGGTTGGGTTTGATGTAGCTTCGGCCATGATTAGAACTCCAATCCTTCTTTACGTGCTGCATCAGCAAGTGATTTGAGACGGCCAGCGTATGCTCGACCATTGCGGTCAAAGACAACAGCTGAGATCTTCTTTTTTGCAGCTTTTTTAGCGATATCAGTACCAACTACGGCAGCGCGCTCGGTCATTGTGCCTTTTGCGGCTTTGTTACCGACAGTAGTAGCGGCAGCAAGCGTATTGCCTGCGACATCATCGATCAACTGTGCAGAGATATGCAAGTGGCTGATCGTGACAGTCAGGCGTGGTCGCTCTGCAGTGCCACTAACTTTGGCTCGAATGCGGTTTTGGCGCAGTTTGTGAGCAAGTAGTTTTTTAGTCAAATGTTTCATACTATTTACCCGTCTTTCCTGCTTTACGTAGTAGTACTTCATCAGCATATTTGATACCTTTGCCCTTATATGGCTCAGGTTTCTTGAGTGCGCGAATCTCGGCAGCAACTTGGCCGACCTGCTGTTTGCTGATACCAGAAACAGTGATCTCCATTTTGTTGGTGCTGATCTGAACGCCTTCGGGGGCTTTGTATTTCACCGGGTGACTAAAACCGAGTGCCATTTCGAGGTCTTGGCCGCTCATAGCTACACGAAAACCAACGCCGTTGACTTCGAGTTTTTTCTCAAATCCTTGAGTAACTCCAACAACCATATTGTTGAGGAGTGAACGCATGAGACCATGCTGTGCACGCGCCTGTCGACTTTCGTCTTTTGGCTGTACGGTGAGGACTCCGTCTTCGAGTGATACAGTGACGGCTGGCGTAATGAACTGACGTAGCTCACCTTTTGGACCTTTGACAGTCACATCGCCAGAGTCAACCGTGATTGTCACACCTGACGGAATCTGGATGGGTAGTTTTCCGATTCGACTCATAATTATCCTTTCTTATTATGCTCATGAGATAGGTTACGTATCTCGATATATATCTTTTGTAATGTATTTGATACCGCGATCATAAGTATTGCGCATATGATCGATGCCATTGCGATGATAGGGAGAAATATAACAATCAAAATGTCCATTTAATACACCTCACAAATTAATTCACCGCCGAGTTTCTGACGTCGGGCTTCTTGATCAGTCAAGATACCTTTGCTGGTACTGACGAGCATGATGCCACGACCGCTTTTGACGCGTGGGATTTCTTTGGCACTACTATAGACGCGACGTCCTGGTGTGCTGACACGCTGAATCTCGTTGATTGCGGCGTTGCTACCAGACTCGTTGATCGTGATGACCAGCGTATCACGTGGTGTACCTTTTTCAGTCGTAACGTCACTGAGGTAACCGGCTTTTTTGAGCTCAGTTGCGACAGATAGTTTGATCTTGCTGCTCGGCAAACGAACTTCGTTTTTGCCTGCGGCAATCGCGTTACGGATACGGGTCAACATATCTGCTATTGGGTCAGTTGAAAGTAATGCCATATTACCAACTCGCTTTCGTTACACCAGGGATTTCTCCCTTGCTTGCTCGTTCACGGAACTCAATACGACTCAAACCAAATCGGCGCATGTAGGCGTGTGGACGACCAGTTACCTGACAACGATTTTTCCAGCGAGTAGGGCTAGAGTTGCGTGGCAATTTTGCCAAGCCCTCTAAATCACCTGCTGCTTTTAGTTCGGCACGTTTTTCAGCAGTACGTGTAATCATTTTTTGACGTTTGAGGTCGCGCGCGACCATTGATTTCTTAGCCATTAGCGTCGATCTCCTTTCTCAAATGGCACTCCGAATTTTTCGAGTAGTGCACGACTGTTAGTGGCGTTACCTGGTTGAATCACAAAAGTAATCTGGAGGCCATGAAGGATTTGTGTGTCTTCAAAGCTTAGTTCTGGGAAAATTGACTGCTCAATAAGTCCAAGGTTGTAGTTGCCTTTACGGTCAAAGCCTTTGGCACTAACACCGTGGAAGTCACGGATGCGAGGCATTGCGACGTTGACGAGACGGTCAAGAAACTCATACATATGAGCACCGCGGAGTGTCACACTGACACCAACACGGTTCATACCTGCACGGATTTTAAATGATGCGATAGATTTCTTTGCCATACGATCGATCGGCTGTTGGCCGGTAATCTTGCGAAGCGTCGTGACGACGAGCTCGTGATGACGTTTGTCATCTTTTTGCTTGCCGATACCGACACTAACAACGATCTTTTGGAGCTTTGGTACTTGGTGTGCGTTGTCGAGTTTGAGCTCTTTTTTGAGCTCGGCTGCGTACTGGTCTTTGTATAGCGTCTTAAGACGTGGGGAGTCTGACGTTGTTTTGGTTGCTTTTTTATCGGCCATATCTAGATCTCCTTTCCTGTCTTTTTAGCGATACGTGATTTTTTACCTGCTTTGTCAACTTTGTAGCCAAGACGGCTAGTAGTTGATTTTTTCTCGTCGGTTACGAGAGCGACCTTACCAGCGTGAAGTCCGACATGGATTTCTTTGGTGCCACCGCGAGGGTTGATCTGGCTTGGTTTAACATGGCGTTTGACGACGCCGATACCATCGACATAGACTTTTTGATCGACAGCGCTGCTACGAACGACTTTGCCCGTCTTGCCTTTGTGTGATCCGGCGATAACTTTGACGAGGTCACCTTTTTTAATACGTAATTTATTCATAATTAGAGTACCTCCGGCGCAAGGCTGATGATCTTCATGTAGCCCATGTCACGAAGTTCGCGTGGTACGGGGCCAAAGACACGAGTTGCGCGTGGGTTTTTGTCATCACCGATAACAACAGCTGCATTTTCGTCAAAACAGATCGTGCTGCCGTCGCGGCGTTTGATCTTGTCAGTTGTGCGTACAACCACTGCACGAACGACTGATTTTTTCTTGACAGTACCAGTTGGACTGGCTTCTTTGACGCTGGCGACGATGATATCACCGACGCGAGCGTAGCGACGACGTGTTCCGCCAAGTACACGAATACAAAGTAGTGATTTTGCACCACTGTTATCCGCGACCTTGAGGCGTGATTCTTGTTGGATCATATCTACTCCTCGTCTTCCTTGTCGGCTTTAGACTGAGTAACGGCAGCAACAGCATCTTCGTCTTTGACTTCGACATCTGCATGTCCAGTCTCAATAACACGATCAAGTTTCCAGCTCTTGGTTTTGCTGATAGGGCGACACTCTGAGATTTCGACGCGGTCACCTTTGTGAGCCTCGTTTTTCTCGTCATGTGCGGTGTATTTACGCGTCACAGAATACTGCTTGCCATAAATAGGGTGCGTCTCACGACTGGTCACGCTGATGACAATTGTCTTGTCGGCGAGGTCGCTACTGACTGTACCTATAATCTTCTTAGGCATTATTTTTCTCCTTATCTAACGCATTGATCGCGGTCAATGTGCGTGCAACTTCTTTGCGAGTCGATGCAATCACACGTGGGTTAGGCAATTCATTGCCAGCTAAACTGCGACGCGCATCACTGAGATCTTGTCGGAGTTGCGCCAATGTGGCGTGTAGGTCTTTTTCAGCTGGAACGGTTTTTTTCTCGGTTGCCATATTAGAACTCCTCTCTGCTTACGAAGCGTGTTTTTACTGGTAGTTTGTGACTCGCAAGACGCATTGCTTCACGAGCGGTTTCCTCTGATACACCTTTCATCTCGAACATGACAGTACCTGTCTTGACTTTGGCAACAAAGAACTCTGGGTTACCTTTGCCGCTACCCATTTTGACATCCTGAGGTTTACGAGTGACGGGAGTGTGAGGAAAGATGCGAATCCAGATCTTACCACCACGTTTGATATAGCGTGTCATTGCTTGACGAGCGGACTCAATCTGACGACTAGTAATACGCTCGTTGGTGAGGCTCTGAAGGCCATAATCACCAAAGGCGATGTAGTGTCCGGCAGTCGCTACGCCATCGTTTTTGCCCTTGCGGACTTTACGATATTTGGTTTTCTTTGGCAGTAACATTAGCGTTCACTCCTTTCACCCTTGTAGATCCAGACTTTGACGCCGATGATACCAGCACCTGGCTGCATGGCACGAGCGCAGTGGTAATCAACATCAGCACGTAGCGTGTGAAGTGGCACAGAGCCTTGGATCAGTTTTTCACGACGGCTCATCTCAGCACCGTTGAGACGACCAGCGACCTCGATACGAATACCTTTGGCACCAGCGTTCATAGTGTTCTGCGCGGCCATTTTGGTGGCGCGACGGAAATTGATACGACGCTCAAGTTGACGGGCGATGTTTTCAGCAACAATCTTTGCTGCCAGCTCTGGACGTTTGACTTCTTCGATGTTGACGCGAACAGTTGTGCCAAGGATCTTTTCGATTTCAGCCTTTAGCTCAGCAACACCAGAACCACCACGACCGATGACAACACCGGCTTTTGCTGTGTGGATCGTCACCGTTGTGAGATTGGCTGAACGCTCGATATCAATACTGTTGATAACAGCACGTGTTTCAAATCGTTTTTCAATTGCGCGACGGACTTTGATGTCCTGTCCAAGCCAGCCTGCAAAATCGCGTTTGCCGGCAAACCATTTGCTTCGCCAGTCTTTACTGACCTGGAGGCGCATTGAGATAGGATTGACTTTTTGTCCCATTATTTCGTCTCCTTCTTATCGGTTTTGGCCGCAGGCTTTGCTGGGGCTGCTTTAATCTTTTTCTCACCGCCAACGACAACCATGACGTGGCTTGATTTCTTCTGATATGGTTTTGCACGACCCATTGCACCAGCGCGGTATCGTTTAAGACGAGGACCGGCGGTAACAGTGATTGTGTCGATACGCAATGTTTTGTCATCGATACCATCATTGTTGAGGGCATTGTGCTGTGCACTCTTGATGGCTTTACTAACAACCTTGGCAGCACGACGTGGCGTGTGCTCCAAGATGACAAGTGCGTCGGCAACGCTACGACCACGAACGAGTGACACAACCTCGCCAAGCTTGCGTGGAGTCTGATCGACGCCGCGGATATAGGCTTTGGTAGAAATAGTATCAGCCATTATTTCTTGTCCTTTCCACCATGCTTACGGAATTTGCGGGTTGGGCTAAATTCACCAAGCTTGTGACCCACCATGTTTTCTGAAACATAGACGGGTACGTGCACACGACCGTTGTGGACGGCGATTGTACGACCGACCATTTCTGGACTGATTGTGCTAGCACGTGCCCATGTCTTGATGACGGTTCGATCGTCGTTTCCAAGCGCCGCCACTTTTTTAGCGAGCTTGAAGTCGACGTATGGACCTTTTTTGAGTGATCTGCTCATGTCTTACCTCTTCCTCTTCGCCTCGTGGCGTGTTTTTACGATAGCTTTGTCAGTTGATTTACGACGACGGGTACGGTAGCCGAGAGTCAATTGACCCCATGGCGTACGTGGTGCTTTACCAGTACCGTGCGCACCACCATCACCACCACCATGCGGGTGATCAACAGCGTTCATAACAACACCACGAACTGACGGACGGAATCCCATGCGACGTTTGCGACCAGCCGAGCCGATCTTGACGTTTTGATGCTGTTCGTTACCGACAACACCGAGGTGAGCCATGCATTCGAGACGGAAACGGCGAACTTCACCTGATGGCATACGAACTTGAGCATAGTCGCCTTCTTTTGCCATTAGTTGTGCTTTTGTACCGGCTGCACGGACCATTTGGCCGCCCTTGCCTGGGTTAATCTCAATACCATAAATCTGAGAACCAACAGGGATGTTTGCCAGTGGCAAACGGTTACCGCCTTCGACTGGTGCTTTTTCACCAGACTCGATCTTGGTGCCGATTTTCATGTCACGGCTAGCAAGAATGTAGTGGTAAAGACCGTGCTGATCTTTGATACGAGCAATACGAGCTGATCGGTTTGGATCGTACTCGATGTGCTCGACGACAGCGCTCATACCAGCTGCAAGCTGATGATTCATCAGACGGTACATGCGGCGAACACCACCACCGCGATGACGGGTCGTGATGCGACCTTGGTTGTTGCGGCCAGCAGTTGATTTCTTGATACGAACTAAACTCTTGAGGGGTTTTTTGGTCGTAACATCAGAGAAGTCTTGACTCGTCATGCCACGGCGACCGTTGGTCGTAGGGTTATATGCTTTGATAGCCATTATTTCTTCTCCTCTTCTTCTTTAAAGAGTTGAATTGCACCTTCACTCAGTGAGACATAGGCCTTTTTACTATCAGTTCGCTGTGCGCGACCTGGAGCAACTCGTTTGCCACGGTAAGCACGGACCGCTTTGCCTGCTTGGACAACAAGACGAACGTCTTTGACTTTTGTGCCGGCGTATTGTGCTTCGACAGCGCGGGCTACTTCTGCTTTGACGGCAGTCAGTGGGACGCTGAAAACGTAGGTGCCTTGGAGGCTCTGCGCGTAGGCTTTTTCAGTCATGCGAGGGATAAGAGTAATCATTATTTAGCCTCCTTTGAGACTGTCTTTGCAACAGGTGCAAGCCAGTTTTCAACTGCTTTTACAGCAGCAGGCGTCATAACAATGCGATCGGCGTTGAGGATATGGAAGACGCTGAGGTATACTCCACGGACCAATTCAACGCTTGCAAGGTTTTTGCTCGCGCGGAGCATTTCAGGTGATTTTTCATCAACAACCAAGAGAACACGTCGAGCGTTATCGAACTTGTTTTTCTTTAGAAAATCAGCGATCTCTCGTGTTTTACCTGTTGTTTTGACCTCAAGAACTGAGATCTTGTCAGCTTTTTTAGCAAGGCTAAGTGCCTGACGAAGAGCAACGCGCTTGCTGCCCGTTGCGATCTTTTTGGTGTAGTTCTCGTTACCGGTTGGTCCAAAAACGATACCACCACCGCGCCAGATCGGGTTGCGCGAGCTACCGAAACGAGCGCGTCCGGTACCTTTTTGCTTCCATGGTTTCTTACCACCGCCGCGGACATCGCCGCGTTCTTTGGTCTTGGCGTGCGCGTTGCGGCTACCGGCGAGGTAGCTATCGTAGGCGAGCTTGAGCAGCTCGTGGTTGGTGACGTCGACATCGAAGATGCCTTTGTCCAGTTTCGGAGATGTTGATTCGGCCATTAGATGGTACCTCCTATAGTGACGATACCTTTGCGTGGACCAGGGACGGCGCCTTTGACGCCGATCAGGTTGTCCGCCAGGTCGATGTAGGCAACGACGAGGTTTTTGACCGTGACTTGCTCGTGGCCCATTTGGCCTGCCATCGTCTTGCCTTTAAAGATTTTTTGTGGGTACATGCTGCCGATACTTCCGACTTTGCGTGTGTCACCCTTGCCACCATGCGTCTTGCGCTGGCGGTTATAGTTGTGTCGTTTGATAGTACCAGCGAAGCCTTTACCCTTGCTGGTGCCTGTCACATCGACGGTGTCGCCGAGACTAAAAACAGTGACGTCAAATGCGTCACCGATCTTGATCTCAGCAGGAAGCTCAGACACGCGAACTTCTTGGAGTACTTTTGGAGTAACTCCAGCTTT
>CAZHUZ010000006.1:0-37236 GCA_964535835.1 uncultured Candidatus Saccharibacteria bacterium
AATTTTTACACGTTGATCATGATGTCATTCGCAAAAAACTGCGTGATATCGGCGCAGTATGCGAGCAGCCAATGCGTTTGATGCGACGCATGACATTTGATAATTCGTCAATGAAATCAAAGAATGCCTTTTTGCGGGTGCGTGATGAAGGGTATCGAATGGTGATGACCTACAAACAATTTGATAGTCTCACAGTTGATGGTGCCAAAGAAATTGAAATTATTGTCGATGATTTTGAACGCGCCATAGCACTTGTGAAATCGCTTGACGACAATTGGCTTCGTATGAGCTTTCAGGAGTCAAGACGTGAGACATGGCGACTAGGTAATGTAGAAGTTGTTCTCGATGAATGGCCCTGGCTTGATCCGTATATTGAGGTGGAAGCATCTTCCGAAAATGAAATAACTGACATAGCGAACCAACTGGGGCTTACTATGGCATCAGCTGTTTATGGTGATGTGATGGTAGCGTACAGGGCACAGTATCCGCATTTGGGTGAGCATGATACTGTTGGTAATCTACCTGAGGTTCGTTTCGATACTCCGTTGCCTGACTTATTTAAAATCAGTTAACAACGGTAGAGCATCTTGCGGTATCTTTAATACTACAGCTAAGCGCTCAAGTTGTTGAAACTTGCCATAACGTATCGGTGTGCCGTCTGCATGATAGAGGCGATAATAATGGTCAAAATGGCGTATTTCGCCGCGGAAGTTTTGGGCGCTAGTTGGCTCATTGATACGCCGTATATACCACCCGCTCGGTTCATGATCGATGATACGCTTTAGTTTTGCATAATGGTTAAATGCCATGTCGATAGTATAATAGACGCAGTGAAAGGATAAAAATGAAACAATACAACTTTACTCCCTATACCGACAAAAATGTTAGCTACCAAGAAGCGAAACAATACATAGATCCTCAACAACGTTTAGCTGTAATCATTATGGCAGTGGCGGCGGTACCGGTGATATTACTCATCATGGCGCCGGCGATGTTTCGATCAACAGGGCAATTTAGAGCGGACTGGTTCATAGTTGTACCTATAGCTATCTTCTTGGCGGTTGTTGGAGTAATTTGGTGGGGCATGATTAATGATGCACGTAGAAAAGTTCGCATGAGTAGATTCGCCACCACAAATGGTCTGGAGTTTGGCTATAATATCGTTGATCCTAACTATCATGGTATATATTTTAATTTTGGTAGCGATCGTAAAATCGCCGAATGTCTGCGTACACCTGATGGTGTAGAGTTAGGGCGATATTATTATGAGACAGGAAGGGGGCGCAGTCGACGATCACACAATCTCGGATATGCAAGATTCCGTTTGACGCGTAACCTGCCTAATATCGTTCTCGATAGCAAAAAGAATAATTTCTTGGGAATCACAAATCTACCATCAACTTTTTCGCGTGATCAAAAACTACAACTTGAGGGTAATTTCAATGACTATTATTCGCTGTATGCACCCAAAGAATATGAGCGTGATGTGCTCTATATTTTCACACCCGATGTTATGCAGGCCTTTATCGATACCCAAAAATCAATCGATGTCGAGATCGTAGACAACGAGCTGTATATTTATGCCGAAAAAATGTCTGATTTGTCCAAGCCTGATAATTTTCAGCAGCTGATGCATATCGTCGATATACTCGGCGATAAAGTTGAAAAATCTTCGGACCGCTATACTGATGAACGTGTTGGTAACTTTTCCAAAAACATTGTGGCTCGGCCAGGTCAGCGACTCAGGACGTCAGTGAGTATTGTCACGGTTATCATTATAATTTATTTTGTGTTTAATATCGTGATGAATTTTTTACCTATTTTTAATGGCGATCGATAATAAAACTCCTGTTATAATTACCATAAAATAGGAGGACGTATGGTAGCAACGAGTAAAAATCTCGTAAAACGGTGGTGGGCGGCAGTGGCTTTTGGTGTGATGGTACTCATCAACGCAGCAGCAAATATACTACCGATCAATGGCAATAGCAGCGCTGAGGTAAGTGATAGTTACCCAAATCTTTTTGCACCAGCAGGCTATACATTCGCTATATGGGGAGTGATATATTTATTGCTGGGACTATATAGCGCATGGCAACTTGGATACATGCGAAATAATCGTTCAAGATTGAGTCAAAAAACAATTGATGAAATTACGCCGCTCTATATCATGTCATCAGTACTCAATGTAGCTTGGATATTCGCGTGGCACTACCGAATCATATGGTTGTCACTAGTTCTGATAATTGGTATGTTAATATGTCTTATCCAAATAAATAATTTGCTGTACAAAGAAAAGTTTTCTCTCCAAGAAAGGCTTCTCGTCAAAGCACCATTTAGTATATATTTTGGCTGGCTAACAGTTGCAACCATTGCGAATGTCTGCGTGTGGCTCGTGAGTAGTGGGTGGGATGGATTTGGGCAGAGCGACCAATTCTGGATGGTGAGTGTGCTTATAATTGGCGCAGTGATTGGCATAGCAACAATGGTACGAAATACTGATTGCGCTTATGGCGCGGTTATCGTTTGGGCATTTGGGGGAATATTAGTAAAACATTTATCAGAGAAAGGATGGGATGGTGCCTATCCGTTAGTAATCGGAGCGCTCATACCTACGGTCATTGTGCTGGTTATAGCGACGATTATCATTTTTATACGAGCCTATGAGACACAAATGCGTCCATTGCTCAAGAAACAATAAAGGAGGATATGATGGGATTTTGGCAAGGTTTGCAGCGAATGATAAGCGGTCAGCCCGTCTATCAAGAACAGGACCTGCGGCAAACAAGACGTGCAGGTGATGATGATGAGGACCTCTGGGAGGGAAGGACAATAACAGATAAAAACACTGCGCAACCAACCGATGATGTGGCGCAGGATGTCAAGCCGCAAGATGATTTAGAGCAGCCTTCGGATAATCTTCATACTTCTACCGGTGAAAAAATTATCCCTGAGGTGTCAGCAGGGGAATGTGAGACACATGTCAGTGGCGACCATAGAGAGATATGGATAAAGCTAAGCAATGATTCACCTGTAGACCTGCTGTTTGAGAAAATGTATTTTTTGGGACAAACAGTACGTGTTGATCATTATATGAGATCCGGGGAGGAGAGGGAGTTCAAAGTATATAGTGGGCCAATTTTAAAAAATGGGGCATACACCAAAGCATCTCTCTATTATAAAATTGTGCAAAATACTGATTATTTTCAAGCGGATTTTGAAGTAAGATATCATTGCGAATCAGATGGCGAATACGAAGTAACCCAGTTAAAATTAATCCCGCCCATTAGAGATATATAAATACCTCTACAAAACAGATAAAATATGGTATAGTAATCATAGATAGTTATAATAAAGGAGTTACGAATTAGTATGGCACAATCACGACGATCACGCGCTGCTACGGCAGATAGCGATATGGTAACAACAAAAGGTGAGCAAAAAGGTATATTTCTCCGAGGTGCTGACTATTTACTCTCACGATTACCGTTTACAAAATACAAATATCAAAGCTGGTCAAAAACTAAACGAATCGTCGTCGGGTATTTGCTATGGTTGGTGGTATTGCCGGTTATTCCACTTGCTATTATGGCGGTCATGTACGCACGTGATCCCGAAGGATTTAAAAAGAGTCCTGCCTTTGCAATTCTCAGTGTCATCACCGTTGCATGGTTAGGCTTGGGCCTCGGGTATGTAAATACACAGGTCCCAGTTGATAGTGCCGACGGTAAAGTATCAAATGGTTCATTGCAAAATGTCAAAGACCGCTCAACTAGTGAGCCGACCAATGGACGAACATTTGAGAACTGCACAGCTGCATTTAACGCTGGTGTGTTTGATATCAAACGTTCTGATAAGTCCTACGAACCCCGCCTTGACCGTGACGGTGATGGCATAGCCTGCGAACGCTAAGAATCGTTGTAGTATTTTGTTGTACCGTGGTTGGATTGATCTAACCACGGTACAATTGTTGTAATGGATCAAGACTTAGCATTGGAGATAATGTTGGAGGGGCACAACGTTTTGCTGACGGGACCCGCTGGTTCTGGCAAAACATACGTACTTAACCAATTTATTCGACGCGCAAAACAAGCCAAGAAACATGTCTCAGTCACAGCCACAACTGGCCTTGCTGCAACGCATATAGGCGGCAACACGATTCATAGCTGGAGCGGTATAGGTATTCATGATGAGCTTCCTGCTGATTTTGAGGACTACCTGCTCAAGAGTCGGCGAGACACAATTGAGCTGACTGATGTGCTCGTCATCGATGAGATAAGTATGATGCATGATTTTCGACTCGATATGGTCGATAAAGTAACTCGAGTAGTACGGCAGGATGAGCGACCATTTGGCGGTATACAGGTCGTGTTGTGCGGTGATTTTTTTCAGCTACCGCCAATCAATCGCGATGAAGGAAAATCGGGTAGTTTTGTCGTCAATGCGGCAGTTTGGCAGACGCTTGATCCGGTCATTTGCTATCTAGGAGAGCAGCATCGACAGGAGGATGAGGTATTGCTGGCTATACTCAACGCGCTACGTCAGGGGGATATTCGTCGTCATCATGCCGAGACATTGTTAGGCCGTATCGATGCGGCGCTCGATGACGATACCGTGACTGAGCTACACACGGTCAATGTTGATGTTGACCGCATCAACACTGCTCGTTTGCAGGCACTCGATGGCGAAGAAAAGGTGTACGAAGCGACCACGACGGGAGCCGAAAATTACGTACAATCACTCAAGCGCTCGTGTTTGGCACAGGAGAAGCTAGTTCTCAAGCAGGGTGCCCTTGTCATGGCGATCAAAAATAGTCCAGAGCGCAAATACGTCAATGGCAGTATTGGTACGGTCATAGGGTTTGATGTACTAACCAATTATCCTATCGTGGAATTTCGTAGCGGTCGTACAGTGACGATGAAGCCAGATAGTTGGGAGCTACGTGACGGCGATAAAAAACGTGCTGGGCTCAGTCAAGTACCGTTACGACTAGCGTATGCTATCACAGTCCATAAGAGCCAAGGTATGACACTTGACGCAGCGCGGATTGATTTACGGCGGGCTTTTGTCGAGGGGATGGGCTATGTTGCGTTGTCGCGCGTACGATCACTCGAAGGATTGAGTCTCATTGGGATTAATCGCATGGCACTGCGTATTAGCGATGAAGCCTTGCGTATCGATGAGCATTTGCGTAAGAAGGCCTGTGATGATCACGCTCGGTTTGAGCACCTACGTAAAAATGCCGAAAAGCGACGTAAAAATGAAGCGAAAAAGGCTAGTGAAAAAGCCAAAAAAGCTTCTAGTTGGGCAGAACGCCTGGCTAGTATGAGGGAAAAACATCCCAATGCCTATCGTCCATGGTCTGATAAGGACGATACAGAATTAAAGCAATTATTTCAAAACGGTACTGATCTCAAAACTCTCAGCAAAAAATTCGGTCGTCATGAACGCTCAATTTTGTTGCGATTGCAGAAACATTTTGGGGAAGATGTCATACCGTTAGACGATAGGGGTATAATAAGTACGAGAAAATGAGAAGGATAAGGGGGAAAATGAAATTTATTTCGTCGCCGCCGAAATGGTTGCGGATAATGATACCAACGGTGTTGATAGCAATGTGGTTTATTGTGGCGGGAGTTGGTGGCCCGTATTTTGGGCGAATCAGTGAAGTTTCCGATATTGATTTGTCGGCTTTTTTACCCAAAAATGCTGAATCGACCAAAGTCAATGAAGAGTTGACAAAGTTTCGTGATCAAAAAACTATTCCGGCCATAATTGTATTTACCGCCAAGCGTGGTGATATTACCGATTTTCATGTCCAGCGTATCAATGACCGGATACCTGAAATCGAAAAAGCAGATGGCGTTGTGGGCGATGTGTCGCCAGCTATCGTTGCCAAAGACAAAAAAGCCGCATTTGTTGTCGTGCAGACGGATAGTGAATCAAAAATACGTGATGTGCTCAACAATGCTACGAAGCCATTAGGACAATCTTCGCTAAATGACCTGATATATAAAGTTACTGGTCCGGCGGGGTTTGCCGCTGATTTGACAAAAGCCTTTGGGGGTATCGACGGTATCTTGCTCGTAACGGCATTGACCGTGGTATTTGTGATCCTATTGATCGTCTATCGTTCGATATTGTTGCCAATCATCGTACTGATCACAAGTATGTTTGCTTTGACAGCGAGTATATTTATAGTTTGGACTATGGCAAAAAATGGGCTAGTACAGATCAATGGCCAAGTGCAGGGGATATTATTTATTCTTGTGATTGGGGCAGCAACTGATTATTCACTGCTGTATATTTCGCGTTATCGTGAAGAACTCTACAAGCTCGCTTCGACGTGGCAGGCAACTCATGCGGCGCTCCGAGGGGCATGGGAACCAATCATCGCCAGCGGGGGGACGGTTATCGCGGGACTAATGTGCCTACTCTTTAGTGATCTTGCATCAAATAAAGCACTTGGCCCAGTCGGATCGATCGGAATTGTGATGGCGATGCTGGCAGCTCTGACATTTTTGCCCGTCGTCTTGTATGCTGTAGGGCGAGCAAGTTTTTGGCCGGCTAGACCAAAAGCCGATGCGATAAGTCGTAAAAAGCATGAGGCGAAATTGGCGCGTGGTCTATGGCATAATGTCGGCGTGTTTGTTGCTAGCCATCCTCGCGCTATTTGGCTGTCCTGCATTATTTTACTTGGAGCTGCTTCGCTGCATTACTTCCAGTTACGAGCAGACGGTGTTGAGCAAAGTCGTTTGATCGTCGGGTATTCTGAGGCGCGTGAAGGCCAAGATATACTCGATGCTCATTTTCCTGCAGGTTCAGGTAGCCCAGTATTTGTGCTTGCTTCGTCACTGGGATATGAGCGTTTGGCAAGCGATATCGAATCAGACAAGGGTATTGATAGCATAGCCGTTACGGCAGACAATTCTCCTAGTGGGGTAAAACCGCTTGGCCGACAAGAGGCATCAATCAAATCTGATATTCGTCGACAAGTTCAAAAAAAGTATGATGAGCAAATTGCTCCGCTGACAGCACAGCAAGAGGCTATAGCTGCACAGTACGGTCCAGAAGTAGCCTCAGCCATGATGGAATCTGCGTTGTCGCAAATACCATCGGTGGATAGTATCGTTGATCAGGCATATCCATTTGCTGATGCGTCGGCAAAGGTTGTTGATAATCTCGTACTGCTGCAGGCAACGCTGAGAGACTCTCCTGATTCACAGGCCGCAAAAGATACGGTGCAGCGTCTCAGAGCGCTCGTCAGAAGCCGCGATAGTAACGCGCTTGTCGGTGGACCGACAGCAATCCAATATGATACAAATATCGCATCGATCCATGATCGCCAGACTATTATCCCGATTGTGCTACTGGCGATTACGTTGATATTGATGCTATTACTACGCTCTATCGTCGCTCCACTGCTGCTACTTGTGACGACAGTATTATCATTTGGAGCAAGTCTCGGTATTGCGGCATGGTTATTTAATGATATCTGGAAATTTCCCGGGGCAGATCCATCAGTGATACTATACAGTTTTGTCTTTTTGGTGGCACTCGGGATTGATTACAATATCTTTTTGATGACACGTGTTCGTGAGGAGTCGCTATCGATTGGTACGCAAAATGGGATTATAAAAGGGCTAGTCGTGACAGGAGGTGTCATTACGAGCGCAGGCATAGTGCTGGCAGCTACGTTTGCTGCATTGGGAGTGATTCCAATTCTGTTTCTATTTCAATTAGCCTTTATCGTCGCCTTTGGGGTGTTGCTTGATACAATTGTCGTCCGATCGCTTCTGGTACCGGCATTAATCAAAGATCTTGGCTCAGTCGTATGGTGGCCAAGTAGCTTGCAGAAAAAGAAATAAACTATTCATCGCTTGCGTGGTAATGTCCCAGGCAGATCACTTCGCATTGCTGGGCTTTTAGTTCATCAATGATAGCTCGGACTATCGATGGACTGCACTCGGCGTCGATAAAAAAATGATAGCGAAATCGTTCACCTCGTATAGGACGGGACGTTAGCTTGCTGAGATTTATGTGATATTTGTCAAAAATACCCAGTGCGCGATAGAGGGCACCAGGTTGATGAGAAGTCGTCAAGACAAGTGATGCCTTGTTGGCGTTTGCTGGCGCTACGCCTTTTGGATCGATGATAAAAAATCGTGTGAGATTTGTTTTTTCGTCTTCTATATCTTTGACAATGATAGGAAGATTATGAAGCTTGGCGGCTTGTTTGCCGGCGATAGCTGCCGTATATGGCGAATCAAGTTGCTTGATATATTCGACGGCACCGGCGGTATCGTGGTGTTCGACAATTTCGGCATCGGGAAGATAGCGTTCAAGCCACTCACGGCACTGATCGAGCGCGACGGGATGCGAATATACCTCGGTGATGTCAGCTAGTTGTACACCGGGTAGAGCAATCAATTGTTGATGGATATGCTCGATTGCTTCGCCAACGATCGGAAATCGGTACTGTAATAAAAGATCGTATACTTCGCTAATTGGTCCATAAAGAGAGTTTTCGACAGCGCAGACAGCATGTTGAGCCTGGTTATTTTCAAGCGCAGCAAAAACGTCATGAAATGTTTCGCAACATATTCGATCTATTGTGTCATCAAAATATTGGCGAGCGACGCTGTCGTGGAATGAACCTGCTTGGCCCTGTATGGCAATTTTCATACGCTATTTTTCCTGACAATGAGCCTGGTTTTAAGTGTAATGACTTTTATGTTACCATCGACGATAAAGCTAGTACCGATATTTTGGGAGCGCATGCGAAATGGCTCGCCGTCCTTGATGGTCTTTGTTGATCGTATCGTACCGGCTTGCTCGAGTGTGGCAACGATGAAATCACGTTCTTTGGTGTGTTCGTGCGAGTTGTGATGGGTGAGTTGCAGGTTACGCCAGCGTAAACCAACGGGAAAGCTATCCTCTATAGCAGCACCAATCCATACTTTTTGCTTGCGGCCTATAAGGTGTTGGAGCCGTGACAGCCAATACTCGAAATGATTATTTTTATCGATAACTGGTTCTTCAATGAGTTGCCAAAATCGCACATGATGACGATGACGAGGTAAGGCTTTCCCCTCGATTGGTCGTTGGAATCCTATATCAAATTTTCTGCCAAATAGATAGAACGCACTAAATGGAGCGGTTAAGTAATTTTTATTAAAGACGATTGCGTATGCTTCATGCAGTGTAGTGCGTAATGTAGAAGGATCGGCTTGATACCAGCCTGCACGTTGCATAGCAGTGATCAATTGACGTTTGCTGCTAGCGATGATGGCAATATTAACTGGATCAGCTGGCCAGCCATCAGGAGTAATAACATACCGAGGGATGTGTCGAGGACGAAAAACAATATGCCAAAAACGACTAATGAGCGGCAGAATTACGTAGGCAAATAATCCATATGCGATGAGAAGTGCTGGAAATATCGGCATACGTCGATCGAGGTACGGTAGCACTAAAAAGGTAGTCATATAGGCTGCTGATACAACGAGTAACAGAGTCAAAATGCGCCATGCTATACGCAGAAATCTCAAATACATCCTCCTCATGGTAAATCCTAATTGGCAAATGGTAAATGGCAAGGAGCGCCGATAGGGTATAATGTGGAGGAAGATATGACAAAAACCTACACTTTTCCAAAACGGTTTCTCTGGGGTGCGGCGACAAGTGCGCATCAGGTAGAAGGAGGGATGCATAATCAGTGGAGCATATCCGAACTTGAGCATGCTCGGACTCGAGCAAAACAGGCTGAGTACAAGCTTGATTATCTTCCTGACTGGGACGATATCAAACGGGATGCTACGAGACCCAGTAATTATGTCTCTGGCGCTGCGGTGGATCACTATAATCGATATGAAGAAGATTTTGATTTACTGACTCGTATGCATATGAATGCGTTTCGATTTAGTATCGAATGGTCACGGATCGAGCCCGAAGAAGGAAAATGGGATGAAAAGCAAATTGAGCATTATCGTCAGTACCTAGGGGCGCTTAAAAAACGAAGTATCGAGCCAGTAGTTAGTTTATTTCATTGGTCGATGCCTGTTTGGTTTGCCGAGAAAGGCGGATTTGAAAGGCGGGCAAACATAAACTACTTTGTCCGATTTGCTGAAAAAGTGTTACAAGAGTTTGAGCCTCATATACGGTTAGTGTGTACGTTCAATGAACCCGAAGTCTATATCGGTCAGGGGTGGATGAACGAAGGCGATTGGCCGCCTCACAAACAGCGTCAATATATCCAAGGAGCTCGAACGTATGCCAACTTGGCAACTGCGCACAACCGAGTCGCCCGGGCAGGGCGCGCAATCAGTCGACGTTTCAAGTTTAGTGTTAGTAAAAACTGTGCTCATCATTTTGCCGGGGATGATTCATATAAAACTAAAATTGCCGTAGCATCATGGCGCTACATATATGATTATTGGTTTTTGAACCGGATTCGACGGAATATGGATTGGTTGGGGCTAAATTATTATTTTTCAAATCGCTATATAGCAGGCAAAATTGAAAATGAAAATAAAATTGTCAATGACCTCGCATGGGAGATGCGGCCGAGTGATATTCAATTTGTCCTCGAGAGGCTGTATAAAAAATACCGACTACCGATCATTATCACCGAAAACGGTGTGGCCGATCGATATGATCGATATCGCAAATGGTGGATCGCACATACACTTGATGCAATCCATACTGCGATGAAAAATGGGGTGAAGATTGAGGGGTATCTCCACTGGAGCTTGCTCGATAATTTCGAGTGGGCCTATGGTAAATGGCCGAGGTTTGGTCTTGCGGAAATTGATTATGCCTCGCAAACGCGAACATTGCGCCCAAGTGCAAAATGGTTTGGGGCAGTTATTAAGAAAATGCGACAACTATAAGGAGGGACATGCAAAAAGAAGTTAAATTTGGCGGTCCAAAAGTCGTCGTTATCGGTGGAGGGACGGGCAGTTTCACGTTGCTCAGTCACCTGAAGTATTATGTACAGGATATCACGGCGCTGGTAAATATGGCTGACGATGGGGGTAGCACAGGGCAGTTACGCGATGAATACGGTGTTTTGCCTCCGGGTGATATCCGCCAGTGTCTCGTGGCGTTGAGTGATAATCCAAAAGTCCGTGACTTGTTCAATTATCGATTTGAAGACAATACTCTCAAAGGACATGCATTTGGCAACCTCTTTTTAACGGCACTCGAAAAAATGACTGGTAGTTTTGCCGATGCAGTTGAACTAGCTGGTGAAGTACTAAATATCACTGGTCAAGTCGAGCCAATTACGCTTACCAATGTAGCATTATGTGCCGAGGGGAGCGATGGAGCACCTATCAAGGGAGAGTTTACAATTGCTCATGCCGAGATCGCTACTCGCCCCAAGATTTGGCTTGAACCGCATGCCGAAGTAAATCCGGCTGCTCTCAAAGCAATTGATGAGGCAGATATTGTGGTGATTGCACCCGGAAACCTGTATGGCAGCTTGGCACCGGCATTGGTCGTACCAGGCGTGGGCGAGGCGTTGATGAAAACCGCAGCCAAGCGGGTCTATGTCTGCAATCTCGTCACCAAACCAGGGCCGACAGCGGGATTTAGAGTGCATGATTTTGCAGATGAAATTGAGCGTCTTGCGGGATATGAATTTTTGGACTACGTGCTTTACAACACTGAGCATCCATCCGATGAACTTATGAGCAAATATGCCAAAGACAATGAATATGCTGTCGAGTGTGATCATGAGGCATTGGCAGGAAAACATTACGAAGCAAAAGGAGCTAATATATTAGCAAACGCCGTGTGGACAGGGGCACAAGCGAGTGACCCTTTGCTGAGTGTACGTAGTTTTATACGACATAACTCAGATGCTGTGGCTCGACAATTGATGAGGATTTATTTTGCATGAACCACGAACAGCCCGCTCGAACACTTATAGTTGATCTTGACCGCTGTCTGGTCGATAGTAGATTTTTGCAGGAGAGACTAGAGGAGGCCTATGCTGAAGTGATGGGTATGGGTGCTGAAACCTTACGCGAAATTGGGCATCTCGTGTCAGAAAGTGGTGGCTCGTTTGATATGGTAACGGCGCTCAGTGAAATGGTGACAGCAGAAGATCTCACTCGTATTCGTCAAAAATTCCTTGAGCTCACAGCTTTTAGTGACGAGGTGTACGAACCTGGAGCGCGTGATTTTATGCAGTACCTGCGTGAAGAGGCGGTGCCATTTTTTATCATGACCTACGGTGGCGATGAATGGCAAACATGGAAGCTATTAGCTGCCAATTTGGCTGATGTACCATATATTATTCTCAATTCCAAAGATAAAGGCATCTACATCGCTGATCACTATGACCCATTTGCCAGGCAGTATAGCTTTGATTCTATCGAAAATCATGATGGAGAGTGGCGGACGCAAACAGTGGTACTGATTGACGACAAAGCCGTCAGTTTTGTTGGTTTGTTGTCTCCGGGTTCAGCGGGGTATTGGTATTGGCCTACGGGGCGACCACTTCTCAAGTCTCAATCGATTGGACAAGATGATTTACCATCGAATGTTACGATAAAGCATAGTTTTGACGAAATACGAAACAGTATTTAGGAGGTAAGAGTATGAAATGCACAAAAGCGATTATTGCAGTAGCGGGTTATGGGACGCGTCGCCTCCCAATAGCGAAAGCTGTTGAAAAATGCATGTTACCATTACTCAATCGTCCGGTCGTTGATTATGCGGTAGCTGACTGTATACAGGCAGGGGTGAGAGATATTTATTTTGTCGTGAGTGGCGATGCGAGGCAACTAAGAGATTATTACGAGAGGCAACCAGTGCTGGAGGATTATTTGCGAGCTAAGGACAAACCAGAACTCATTGAAGCAATTACACCACCGCAAGGCATCACGTTTCATTATATATCTCAGGATCTATCGGATGGGCGGTATGGTACGTCAATTCCTGTTTGGTTGTGCCGTGATTATATCGAAGATGACGAACATTTCTTTGTGGTCATGGGGGACCAAACGCTGTATAGATCTGATGGCGGATCAGAAGCGTCGGATCTAAAGCAACGAGTTGAAAAAGTAGGGTCTGCTGGAGGTTTGATAGGAAATGAAATCGATTGGGATCAGATCGCAAACTTTGGCATCATTGAAAAAGATGATGATGGGAATTATCGTCGCATTATCGAACATCCAAAGGCGGGTGAAGTGAATACTAATCTTAATAACTCCAGCTTCTATCTTTTTCCGGCGGGATTTTTTGACTATCTCGATACGCAAATTGCGGATAAACAAACAAGTGAAGGTGAGTACTTCATCATTGATGCAATCAATTCCATGGTTCAGGATGGTAAAAAAATGACAGTATATACCTCCCAGGGGACATACCTCGAGTGCGGCTCGCTGGAAAATTGGGTCAAAGCAAATCAATGGCTATTTGATCATAGTTAGTGTCCATGATAATCAGTCACCGGAAATTGACGAATTAAGATACTTATGTATACAATAAGGCATGGTAAAGAAAACATCATCAAAAAAATCATCAATGCTTTCAGGTTTCCCCCAAACAAATGAAGACCTAAAAAATGCGGTGTTGCTCGTTTCGCTCTTTATCAACCTGCTCGTGTTGGTCACGTGGCTAGTTGTACGGATTGACAACAGCATGGTAAATCAGTTGACATGGTTGATTAAGTAGCTTTTTTGGGTACGAAGTTGGAATACCTCGCGGTTGCGGGGTATTTTTTATCCACATAACTGTGGATAAAACACTTGTTTTAGCAGATATATAAAAAAGTACTTGCAGTGGGTAGAAGTGGGTAGTACACTAAGACCAGTGGAATTCCCGGCAAACGGGACAAAAATAAAAACCACGGCACCAAACAACAACACCAACCTAATGAGCTCCAAGGAAGAGATGAGCACCACAACAGATTATTTCGAGAGAAAGCTTGACGATAAGCGGCGTCTTACGATACCCGCTGAGCTTCGAGCTGAGTTCGAACAAGGAGTTGTGATCACTCGCGGTTTTCGCGATTATCTCCATCTCTATCCGCTGGATGTCTGGAAACAAGACATGGAAAATGCATTGATCGGCGATATCCTCGATGAACGGATTGCTGATTTAAATGTACAGTTCCGTACGGGTAAAGTAGGTGGTGATATGGACGATAAGCAAGGACGCATCGTTATCGAGCAGCATCTTCTTGATTATGCTGGAATCGATCGGGGTGTTGTCGTTGTCCGCGCTGGTAAATACTGGCGTATCAGTGCCGCACGTTAACAAATAGGCAAATAGATCACGGAATTTACCGATTTCGTGAGGTCAACTATCTGGTAGTTAGGGAGTGAAGATCTTGGACGCTGTCACTTAAACCATGCGTCTTGCACCTACCTCACACAACACACACCTCCCAAAAAAACTCCACCTCACAATTCGTTATTTTTCTCGGTTTACCGAGGTATATAACGAACACACATAAGTCTCTCACTTGTCAGTGGGTGCTTATTTAGCCTCTCCAGGCTAAAAGAATGACGTACCTTTATCGGCACGTCACACCACAACAACTCCATTGACAAACTACTAAAACAAACACATACTGCGAAAACAAAAACTCTAACTATCAGTTAGGTGACCTCAATGAAAAATATACCACCACAACAACTCCATACATCTAACGAGTCATTGCAGCCATCAGGCGGCAGTGATTCTTTGCATATACCAGTCTTGCTCGAAGACGTGGTAGCTTTGCTGAACCCTCGTTCTGGCGAACGCTATCTTGATCTGACGGCAGGCTATGCTGGACACGCTTCACGTATCATTGACGTGGTTGGTCCAGAGAATGCAACGCTAGTAGATCGCGATTTACGAGCGCTCGAACACCTGCGCGGTTACGGCCGAGCAGGAACGACGCTTATTCATAGCGATTTTGCTGCGGCTGCTCGGCATCTTGTCGAGATCGGTTCGCAATTTGATATGGTTTTAGTGGACCTCGGTGTATCGTCACCGCAACTTGACATGGCAGAGCGAGGCTTTTCAATTAAGCGAGATGGACCGCTCGATATGCGTATGGACGAATCACAGCAAAAAACTGCTGCTGATATCGTTAACCGCACATCAGAAAAAGAGTTGGCACGAATAATTGAAGAGTACGGCGAAGAACCGCGAGCTATGGCAGCACGGATCGCACACACGATACGTCTAAACCGGCCGCTGCATACTACTTCGGACCTTGCAAATGTCATACTAAAAAATTATCGTGGCGGATGGAAAAAAATTCATCCTGCGACGCGCACCTTTCAAGCAATCAGGATCGCGCTTAATGATGAGCTGTCTCAAATAGAAACACTCATGCCACTTCTCCCACAGCTTTTGCATAGCGGGGGACGGGTGGCTGTCATAAGCTTCCATAGCCTCGAAGATCGGATAGTAAAGCATTATTTTGCCGAACAAGAGCGGTCTGGCTACGAAGCAACCATGAAACTGCTCACCAAAAAGCCGATTCTGGGCGCTAAACACGATACCACCAACCCGCGAGCTCGTAGCGCCATACTACGTGCCGCAGTGAAACCATAAAACAAAAAGGAGGGAAGGCGACCCATGGCAATCAAAATCGTCAACAAGTCACGAGCAGTACGAATAACGGTCAACCACCGCTAATTTCTGTCTGCCCGGGCAAAAAACTGATACTCGTGCAGAGGCATCATCAAACGAACCTCTGCACGGGCTAAAGACGCCCAAAATATAAACATTAATACAAAAACCTCCACACTTATGTCAAATTATTATCGCGCCGCGTCGCCTGCATTTACATCGCGTCAATCTGACCGATGGCGTCGCAATCAAAATACTGTGGCGTTTGCTCCAGCTATTAAGCTAGGGCCAATTTCGCATACGATACTCGTAGCGCTCATGGTGACAGTGCTGGGCTTGATCTATCTCACACAAGTGACGCGATCGGGTAGTTACAGCTATGACATCAATACGCTTGATACTCGTCTCAGTGCCCTCAAGGCACAAAAAGAAGACTTGCAAAATGAAAACGCACGTTTACAGGCTCTCAACACTGTTGCTAATAGTAATGTGGCCCGCGCCATGTCGACACCTGTAGCCACAGAGCAAGCAACCAATTAAAATAATCGTATGACTAGTACTCTGCGCACCCTATCACGTTCCGACTTCATTGCGATGGGGATTGCTGCAGTATTTGTACTGTTTATCATACGATTATTTTATTTGCAGGTGATTCGCCATGACTATTATATCTCTGAGGCACACAATATTCAGGTCCAGCCGTTGACGATCGTGCCGAGTCGCGGTGAAATTTATTTGCGTGATGGAACTGAGATTGCGCCACTGGTACGAAATGAAAAAGTATATACTGTATTCGCCGATCCTACCGCGATAAAAAATCGTGATAATACAGCTGATGAGCTACGGGCTATTATAGGTGGTAATCTCATAAACAATTTTGAATCACTATTGCGAGATGATTCAAAAAAGATTCGTTATCAGATCTTGGCGCGAAATGTAAGTCGGGTCCAAGCTGACATGATACAAAAGAAGAACCTCGCTGGTATAGGCCTCCAACAAACAACGAGACGATTATACCCTGAGGGTTCGCTAGCGGCTCAGACGTTGGGATATGTCAACAACGACGGTATCGGTCAATACGGAATAGAAGAAGCACTAAATATGCAATTAACGGGACGTACTGGCGTACTCGAGACAGTGACAGATGTACGTAAGATACCACTCACAATCGGCAAGGAAGATGTCAATACGCCTGCAGTTGATGGCGACAATCTCGTCTTGACACTCGACCGTTCGGTGCAGGTGAAAGCGGAGGAACTACTCAAAACAGGTCTGGAGCGTGCAAAAGCGACCAAGGGAAGTATCATCGTGATGGATCCTAACAATGGCGCTGTTATCGCCATGGCAAATTATCCTACCTACAACCCGGCTGAATTTTCAAAGGTAGAAAATTATGCGGTATTTCAAAACAACGTTGTGAGTTATCCATATGAAAACGGATCAGTTATCAAGGCATTGACAATGGGGGCAGGGCTCGACAGTGGTGCAGTCACGGTCAACTCAACATTTGCGGATGGTACTGGATGTACACAGGTTGATGATCGTAAAATTTGCAATGTCGAGGAGGATCCGCGTCAAGCGAGCGCTACGATGCTCGATACTTTGAGATATTCACTCAACACGGGAGTAGTACACATTGTTAAACAAATGGGTGGTAGTACGATCAATCGGACAGCACGAGACAAGCTATATAGCTATTTTCATGACAAATATCATTTTGGTACGATAACGGGCATTGAGCAGGCAGGCGAAGCAAAAGGGACAATTATTGCCCCTGATGATCAAGAAGGCAATAATGTGCGATATGCCAATATGGCATTTGGCCAGGGTATGGATGTTACGATGATTCAAACTGCAGCGGCATTTAGCGCTGAAATAAATGGAGGTGTTTACTATAAAGCACACCTCGTTTACGGTACCCGAAATGAAGATGGTAGCGTTGTACGGAAAAATACTGAGAAAGGTAGCCAGCGTATTTTGTCAGAAAGTGCGTCAGTAGCCTCACGTGATCTTATATGGCAAGGGCGAAAAACAGGATTTTTTGGTAAAAATGATCGAGAAGGTTATAAAATCGGTGGCAAAACCGGAACAAGTCAGATCATTGACCCCACAACGGGTAAGTATTCCAATGAAAATTCCGTCGGAAGTTACCTCGGTTTTGGTGGAATAGACCAGCCTAAATATGTCATAATGGTACGAGTTGATGATGCCAAAGTCGGCGGTTATGAAGGCACCACGGCAGCAGGACCTATATTTAACGATATGAATAATTGGATGCTGGATAATTATCCGCTTCGCTAAGGAGACAAAAAGTGACAGACATTACTATACCGCAGCTCACCTCATCACTCATAGTGCTTGTGTCTTTGGCGCTCGGAGCATTGGCGTTATCCGTGGTGATGACGCCAATTTATACGTACTTTGCGTATCGCTATCGCTTTTGGAAACGCCAACGATCGACGAGTACGACAGGTGAAGAATTACAGGTTTTTACAAAGCTCCACGCCAGTAAATTCGAACGAAATATACCGACAATGGCCGGAATGATTATTGTTATTGCCGTTTCACTGATTACATTGCTATTCAACCTTGATCGAGAGCAAACATGGCTACCGCTTGCGGCGTTGATAGGTGGAGGTATCGTTGGATTGATTGATGACATTATCAATATCCGAGGCAAGCAATTGGGCGTTGCTGGTTTGCGCTCAAGCATAAAATTTATCATGATCAGTATAGTTGCCGCGATTGGCGCGTGGTTCTTTTACTATAAACTAGGGGCAGATTACTCACAGATCCATATACCTTTTGTTGGTCCTATTGAGCTGGGCTGGATGATAATTCCATTTTTTATGCTCGTGGTGATTAGCGCTGGCAATGCGGTCAATATCAGTGATGGATTGGATGGATTGGCTGGCGGGCTTTTGGCGTCGGCATACTCAATCTTTGCTATCATCGCCTTGCTGCAGGGAAATGAGGGGATCGCTGGTTTTTGTTTTACTGTGCTGGGCGCACTATTAAGTTATCTGTGGTTCAATGTCTACCCGGCTCGATTTTTTATGGGCGACGTCGGGAGCTTTGCATTGGGAACGGCACTAGGTGTTGTTGCTATGTTGACCGACACACTGATGCTGCTTCCTATCATCGGGTTGGTTTTTGTGGTTGAAGCTGGCTCAAGCTTGCTACAGATAATGAGTAAAAAGATTATGAAAAAAAGAATATTTATCTCAGCGCCAATCCATCACCATCTTGAAGCAGTTGGCTGGCCTGAGACGAAGGTCACGATGCGCTTTTGGTTGATTGGAAATGTTGTGGGATTTGTCGGATTGTTGCTGGCCCTCGCAGGGGGGCATATCTAAAATGTCACGTCTACGCCGCAGTGCTTCGGCGGTATCAGCTATTGTCACGCGCAAACATCGACCAGACTACCAGCTCGTGTTATTTATGGGGCTGCTTGTGCTTGTTGGACTCGTGGTGTTATTTGCGATTAGCCCCTATCAAATTCATCGTATTAATAGTGATGGTGGCAATGTCGACCAAGCACATTTTATGTTTAAGCAGCTCCTATATTTGGGAGTAGGACTGAGTGCATTTGGTGTCGCAGCATCTTTGCCGGTGACGTTTTGGAAGCGATTTGCTGGAAAGATTGTGATGGGAGCAATTGGTTTATGCGTCTTGCTTGCACTACTGGGGGCTGTTGGAGCGCCACTTGCCATGTGTTTCAATGGGGCTTGTCGTTGGTATGATCTAGGATTCACCTCATTTCAGCCAGCAGAGTTTTTAAAGTTTGGCATACTCGTCTTTACTGCAGGGTTCCTAGGAGCCCGGATGCAACGGCGTACGATAAATGATTTATCTGATACGCTTATACCCTTAGGCATATTAGTTGCAGTAGCCGGCTTGCTTGTAGTAGGTCTACAAAAAGATATGGGAACCGGTTTAACGATGTTTGGCATCGTTGGCACCATGTTGATAGTGTCTGGCTTGTCGGCGCGTCGCGTGCTCCTCGCAGGCGGGATAGCGCTACTCATAGGAGTAATCTTTATCATTATATCGCCCCATCGTCTCGAGCGTATTGCAACATTTACTAACTCAGCGCATGCAACAGATGCGTCAAATTACCACATCGAGATGGCACAGATTGCGATTGGCAGTGGTGGGTTGTTTGGTAGGGGACTGGGTGGTGGAGTGCAGGCATTTGGCTATCTGCCCGAAGCTCTCAATGATTCTATTTTTGCGGTTTTAGGTGAGATATTCGGTTTTGCCGGATTGATCGTCATACTAGGGTTGTTTGGTATGTTGCTAAAACGTCTCATTGCTATGATTGATCGGCTAGATGATCCGATGATGAAATTGATGATTGCCGGAGTATTGGGATGGCTGGCTACGCACATAATCGTAAATATCGGAGCGATGACAGGGGTATTTCCACTAACTGGAGTTACGTTGCCATTTTTGAGTTTTGGCGGTACAAGTTTGTTGTCAATGATGGCTGCTCTTGGGATTGCGTATAATATCTCACGCTTTACTAATCACGGCGCACTCACAACAGAAAGGAGCGATGATGAAGCTACTCGCAGCGGGCGGCGGATCAGGCGGTCACGTTACGCCAGTTCTCGCCGTCATCAATGAACTAGCCGAGCTCGATGATCGCCTAGAAGTTAGGTTCATTTGTGATAGGGCATTTGAATCGCAGTCTCGTGGTTTGATGAAGCATGCAAATGTACCAGTGGAGGTCGCAACTATTCCTGCCGGCAAATTACGTCGTTATCATGGAGAGAGCCTATGGCGTCGGCTGACTGATATTCATACTATTGCGTTAAATATACGAGATATTTTAAAAATTATCGGTGGTTTTTTCAAAAGTTTGTTGATCATTGGGCGCTTTCAGCCTGATGTAGTTTTTGCAAAAGGCGGGTTTGTCTGCCTGCCCCTCGGCATTGCCGCTCGATTGATGGGCGTTCCGATAGTTATACATGATTCAGACACTCGTCCTGGACTAACAAATTCTGTTTTGGGTAAGTTCGCCGATCGTATCGCCACTGGTTCGCCCCTCGAAAACTATCGATACCCAGCGGCAAAGAGTCGCTATACAGGCGTACCTATCAACGAAGCGTTTCACCCGCTATCATCTGCTGAACAACAAGCGGCAAAGGCATCTATTGGCATGATTGATATTACGGCACCATTGGTAGTAGTGACTGGCGGGGGGTTAGGTGCAAAGAGTATCAATGATGCGATGGTTCGTTCGGCAAAACGTCTCATTGCTGCAGGTATTCATGTCTATCATGTCACAGGTAAAAAACATTTTGATGATGTCAAATCATTGTGCATAGAACACCCGCATTATATGATCGTGCCATTTGTTTACAAAGATATGGTATCGGTACTCGGTGCAGGGGATATCGTCGTTTCAAGGGCGAGCGCGACCTTTTTGCAAGAACTTGCTGGTCTCGCAAAACCTGCAATTGTCGTACCGGGTTCACAGTTGGGTGACCAGGTGAAGAATGCTGCTGTTTTTGCAGCATCTGAAGCGGTAATAGTGCTGCGAGATAAAGAGATTGGTGAAACTGACGTGCTGGGAGATACCATACTCGCTGTCCTTAAGAATTCGGCATTGCAGCATAAATTGTCGCAAAATTTACATCGTTATGCGAAGCCCAATGCAGCGGCTGATGTTGCGGCAATGATCATAGATGCGTATAAGGTAGGAAAGTCGAAGTAGTTTTATGGCATTTATACCTCGTCATCAGCGGGCAAAACAACCGATTCGTCAGCCAAAGACCGATTCTGACGTGACTCAAAACACGTTTCGTCGTAGTCGTACACTTACAGGGAGCGTGTCGTCTGCTGTTCGCAGTTCGGTTGAACAGTCATCTAATTTACGATCACCCCGCCTAAAGGAGCATGATCTGCGCAGTCATCGTCGAAAACTATCACTCTTGTTGCTGGGTTCACTTATGGCATCCGTTCTGGTAGTATGGTTGCTCGACCAAGTAATTGTCACGCCGACAATTCACTATCAGCCTGCAACATCGAGAGCTGACACAGGGCGATATGCGTCGATTATCAATGACTATTTCAATAATCATCCTGAAGAGCGGTTTGCATTTGCTCTCAATCCAGATACTTTTAGCGCCTATATGGTGCAAAATGCCGCTGAAGTTTCATCGGCCGTTGTCACTAATGCTCCAGGTCTTGTTCGCCATGATGTTTTATTGGGCGTACGTCAACCGATTGCTTTTTGGCAAATTGATAATAAACAGTATTATGTCGATGCGGGTGGTAACTCGTTTGAAACGAATCTCTTGACTGCACCATCGATTACGGTACGCGATGAAACTGGGTTGCCATCTACATCACAACAAATCATTGCATCAACCAAGATGATGAAGTTTATAGGTCGTGTCGTCAATGCTGTTAGTAAACGTGTTGCTCCTGTCAAAGAAGTTATATTGCCACCCGGGACCTTAAAAGAAGTCGATATTATCCTCGATGACCGTCCTTATCGTATCAGGCTCAATATTGACCGTGATCCGGAAGAGCAGGCTAATGACGTCATCGCGGCATTGCAGTACTTACAGGTACGTGAGATCACCCCGCAATATGTCGATGCACGAGTGAGTGGCAAAGCATTTTATAAAGATTAGGGCTCCCTTTTCTCTCCGGTGAATGTTCTAATTATGTTCTAATACTTGTATATATAAAGAGAATAAGGAAAAATATATAAAAATATACAAACATAAAAAAGTCAAATAGTAGGGAATAGTAGGGGTGTGAAATAAAAATCCCAATTGTCAAATTTTACCAACAATCATGTGGAAAACTACAACAACCATATATGACTTGTGGTGACGATAATGTAGTGCGATATGCGAGGACTGAAAGGAGCGTTATTGGATACGAAGAAAACAATGATAAATACGCGCAAATAGGTATGATATAGAGCAACTACATAAAAACTCCCCCGTTGGCTATGAATACAGACGTATTGCTAGTCATCTTTTGTTTATATATTAAGAGTCGTAAAAGATATATTGTGCGACACAACTAATACATCACAATGATGATACAATACTCATCTTCTGCGTGGTTTTCTACTATCGTTTTTTATGAATCTTCCCCACATTTATCACGTATTTTGTGGTTACTACCTTTTGGCTGCTATCCTTGACGATTTTTACAACTTTTTATCAATGACTATAGCATTTCAGTGATTCTATAAATATTTATGTTCCAAATTTGTTCTGTAATATTTTTTATGATGTCTAGATGAATAGCCGAGAAGTAGACGCTGAACCTAGCGTGTAAGTCTATAGGCCTGTTAGCGGATACGTAGTTCGTGATCGTCATTGCGAGATGGCTTTGGACGAGTAATCTGCTGTGGTGCTTGTCGTGGGGTGTCACTACTTTTGCTGTCTGTAACTACCGGTTGACGGTCAGTAGAGTCGCTTTTACGACGTGTACGGCTGCGAGATCGTTTCTTTTTAGGTTGGGCGTCATCTTGGGTATTGGTCGCAACTGACGTAGATGGAGCTACTGACGATGGTTCATGAGTGTCATGAGGTGGCGTGGTCTGTACTTTGGCTCTGTCGCGTTCTGCGACTGAAGTAGCTCCTTGGGCTGGCCAAGTACGTGGCATTGCGTGTTGAGCAGCCGAGGGTAGGCTGGAGGCAATCCGACTGTGTATTTCCTGCTCTACCGTCGATCGGTCGCGAGCGTACATTAAGCGTGAATACTGTATAATCTGTTCGAGATTTCCCTGACCGTCCGAAGTAGTTGACGGCAACGCCAGAGTTGTCCCGCTAAATGCAGGAGTCTTCTCTCCCCTGATTACCATGTTGATGATGAAGTTGCGATTATGCATCTGCAATAAGTCCCCTGCCTCAAATTGCGGTTCGAATTGTTTGACGAGAAATGGCGCGTCATCAGCGCTGACGCGAAAGCTAATTGTCGTCCCGACGTTACCAAAGACAGCATCACGGACCGTATCACTCATTTGGGCAATGTATTGGTTTGCGACAGTCAAGTTGAGTCCATACTTACGCGCTTCGGAAAGAATAGTCGCAAAACTATCTGTTGCAAAGTTTTGAAACTCATCAACGTACAGATAAAATGGCGTACGATCTTCGACATTTGGAATATCGCTTCGACTCATGGCGGCCAGCTGAATCTTTGTAACGATAAATGCACCGAGAATACCAGCATTGTCTTCGCCTATAAGTCCTTTGCTGAGATTGACAATCAAAATCTTGCCTTCATCCATCATTTTACGAATATTAAAGGTGCTCTTGGGCTGACCTATGATATTTCGGATGATTGGATTGGCCACAAATGCTCCGACCTTGTTGAGAACTGGCGCAACCGCCTCTGCTTGGAATTTTTCATTCCAGCTGTTGAACTCGATATTCCAAAAGTTCAGCACAACAGTATCCTGACAACTAGCGAGGACCTCTTTGCGGAATTTTTTGTCAGTTAACATACGGGTGATATCGAGCATGGTTGTATCGGGGTGATCAAGGAGTGCCAAGATGGTATAGCGCAAAATATATTCAAGACGTGGCCCCCAACTTTCGCCAAACATGCGTTTTAGTACGCCGATAATCTCAGAGCTCGTGTTGCTCTTGAGATTGGGATCGATGACCTCCATCGGGTTGAACCCTAGTGGATAGGCCGTGTCCGCAGGGTTGAAGTAAACAACATCTTTGATACGGTGCGGTGGGATGAAACGTAAATTATTAACAGCAAAATCACCATGGGGATCAATAATTGCGTAGCCCTGATTATGAAAAATATCGCTGAGGGCAAATAGTTCAAGCAAACCCGACTTACCTGCACCGGTTTGACCAATGATATACACATGCCGAGAACGATCAAATCGATAAAGACCAAATTGTTGATTAAATCCACGAAAATTCGTCAGTCCAAAGGCGCTAATTTCACTATCAACAGCATCATCACCAGTCAAAATAGGCAGTTTTGCCGGAGGTTCGGCAGTTTTTGTACTTGCCCACACGATGTTTGGTGTTTCAACATTTGTATGTGGCAAATGATATACCGATGCGAGTTCTTCGATGTTGAGGATAAAGCCCTTATCAAGAAAAATACGCGCCGCATACGGACCTAGCGCACTGCGGTCAAAGCTACTGTTGCTGATACGAAAACCGTTGAGGTTAGTACTGTTAAACTGTTTAAATGTTCCCACCAGAGCTTGCATACGTAATTTGGTGGCCGCTTTGTCTTCGCCGAGGCAGACAACACGGATTTTGACCCGATAGCCTAGTTTGGTTGATTTTTTTTCGATCTCGGCAATTCGTGTTTTTTCACGTTCGCTAAGCTCTTTTGGCTTTGTCTCACCACCAGCTCCGGATGATGGTGGAGTCCATAGTGCCTCAAGGATCTTTAGAAAATAACCCGCATCACCAAAACTCATGCCTCCACCGCCTCCTCGAACGCGTTGGACATAGGCAGCTGCTCGGCGATGCCAATCATCTGCAATCGGTCGAGCTAAAATCTGTATCCATATCTCTTCGTCTTTGTCGTCCATTTTTGCAAGGGTTGCCGTGATACTTGCGAGTGGATCAACTTCAAAATTCTCGAACGTTTTGATAGGCAGTACTTCATTGTCACTGAGTGTTAGCTCGGCAGTATGGACAACACTATGCTGGAGATGACGTTTAGTATAGTCTTCATCGGCTTCGTGTATCTGGACGGTTGGATATTGTGCATAGATTTGGCCTTCGACAAAGTTTTGGAGATGTTTTGGTACCCAAACATAAAATCTAATCAGTTTATTGACTGCTGCGATTTCAAAGCTGATATGCTCTTGCCATCCCCCGCTCTCTTTGAGCTCTTTACGATCACGTAGGATACCGTGGAGGCTCGCAAACATTTGCTCAGCTGCTAGCTCTTTCTTGTCATTTGCCTTTGGGATTTCTAAGATGAGTAAACTGACATCAGTTGCTTCGATATGGTCAGCAGCTTGATAATTGCGCCAGGTGAGATAGCCCAGTACTGCAACTAAAGGGACCCAGACATACCACTGGAGAAGCAAACTTAAAATAAATCCGATTAATGAGCCCATAAATTGTCACTCCCTATTGTCTCTGAAAACGCTTGTTTTCGCAATGCGCGGTAGGTTTTATGGTTGTCGCGCGAGACAATATGCCTAACTACTTTGCTTCCGCGAGCGTATACGTAGCTTTTGCAACGCGTTTGAACTGCGGCTTGCTCTGGAGATTGAGGAGGATGGTTGTCTCCTTGACTTGGCGGTGTTTGAGGACGCGACGAACGATTTCATCACGAGTGAGAGGGCCACCTTCTTTTTTGAGAATGTCGCTAATAATATCGCTGACGGTTCCCTTTTTGTAGCCCCATTCAGATAGTGCGTAGATACCACGGCCGATCAAGACAAACCGTTTGTCTTTGATCAGTTCGTTGTGGATTGCTTGAGTGGTGACATTTTTTCGCTTAAAATCACTCGTCTTGATGCTCTTGGCAATCTCGCTAAAGTGTAAGGGCTTGCCATTGTCTTGCAAGATTACATAAATCTTGTCGCGGATATTTTTAGGATTAACCGTTGGCCATTTGTTGAGACCCCATTGATCTTTGAGGTGGCTCAGGTTTTTGCTGAGGCTGGCGATTGCGCGTACTTGGTCAGGGTGCTCATGAGATAGCTTACCATGGAGCTCATCGATAGAGAGAGGCTGGCCATGCTCTTTGATAGCCTTGACGACGGTATCGACATCGCTCCGAAGCTTCTTTTCATCGTGTCGTTCACGGATAGCAACACCGTGGTGATAGTGGTCGTTTTCGCCTAGGACGGTGAGGTTTGGAGCGAGCTCAGCGATAAATGCGACATGGGCGTGGTCACGCTCGTTTGGTGATTCATGAATACGGCCTGTGAGATCAGATACGCGAGCCGCACCACCCATCTCATGGAGATGGCGGATGAAGTGTTTTTCGATAGTTCCAACGGTTTCTGCATCTTTTTCAGCTGCGAGCTTTAGTCGGATGAGGATAGCCTTTTCAAGTTGACGAACACGTTCACGAGTAATACCGAGGAGATCGCCAATCTGCTCAAGCGTCTCTTTGCGATCATTGAGCCCAAAACGACGGGATATGATCTCTCGTTCTCGTTCTCGTTCAATACCACTCAATATACGCTCTACAGCGCTCGATGTATTAATGGCAGTCTCTTGGGCGGCATCACTCATATTGTGTCTCATCCTTTATGTGATCTATTAATATGTCAGAGTTGAGTATGATTATAGAACAAATTAGTCTGTGAGTCAACTATATTTGTTATTTCACCATACAATTCATGTCTGTCGACTATTATAGCACATACTTGGCGCTTATGGTAAATAGTATTTTGAGACTTTTTTGATACACGAATTTGTAGTGTCGTATGTCTCTTGCTGTCTGTATTACACGATGTGCTATACGTTATAGTGACAATGCGATGTTTCCGAGCAGGTAGCCTATTCTATGTGATCTGACCTTTGCCCTACCATCGAGACGATCAATTGTTTTACTAGATATGTCATACAGACGTTTATCGGTTGGGTGAAGTTTGACATGTGTCTCAATAGCCTTGAGTGCGTCACGTTGAGCGCGAATAATTTGTCTTTTGAGGCGTTTTTTGGAGCTTTCAGGAATAATTTTGGATGCTTTGACAAAGTCATACATGTCGTTTGATAAAAAGACATATTTACGAGCCATTTTGACGCGCTTACGTGCGTCTTCATGATGTCGCATACCCCCGACGAAGTTTTCGATAAAATCAGATAATTTGATAACCTTGGCACCAAGTGCGTCTTCTGCTTGCATAAGTCCACGAACACCATTTTCGTAGGCGTCCCATTTGCGCAACTGACGCTCAATGGGATCGGCAATACCTTCAGTGAGATCATCACGGTATGGTTCGCTCGTGAGCCACTGGACTATCTCACGGATGCGCAGCCCGAATTCATTATTATCGTCATCTGGCTTGCGGTATCGTTCAGCGAGTGCATCAAGTGCACGTTGCTGTAAATCATAGATTGCCGCTTGGTCATAATCAGTCTGTTTGAAATCGTCATCACCGTTAAATTCCGCGAGCCAGCGCTCAGGATGATCCTCGACAGTGTCATGAAGCAGCGCCGCAATGACCAGGTCTGGTCTGTCGCGGACATTGAAATGATCAGGGCTCAGAATACGAATCGCCACCCTCAGCGGGTGGACAATAACAGGCCTGGCTCCTTGACTATCACCAGCGTGAATATATGTTGCGTCTTCGAGAGCTAGTAGTACTAATTGTTTGTCTTGTTCAGACCAGTCAGTCGTCTCTACCTCATGCAAAAAGCGCTCGACCAGCGCATTTTCATTTGTCTCGCTGATTTCCGTAATCTCCCGGAGGTCCATACAGGCGAGCTCTTCCCTGGTTGGTGACGTGACGGATTGCTCCATAGGCTATTATTAGCATATATTATAGCACAAGTCAATAAAAAAGCAAGCAATTTCGTAAATGTACACTGCTTATGAAAAAATTATTTTTTCTTGCGACGGGCAAAACGGCGGGATTTGCCTTTTTCAGGCGCGTCGGCCAAAAGCTTCTTGGCCTCATCATGGGTAACTTCTTGAGGTGTGGTATCTTTAGGAATCTTGGCATTTTTTTTGCCATCGGTGATGTATGGCCCGAAGCGGCCATTCAGTATTTTGATGCCATCACCAAAGTCACTGATATTTTTTTCGGCTTCAGCCTGTAATTTGGCGGCGTAGAGCGCCTTGGCATCTTCGAGTGATATATCGTGTGGATCGTGAGGTTTGATACTGACGTAGAGTTTGCCTATTTGGATATACGGTCCGAAACGACCGATATTTGCTTTGATTTCTTGGCCGTCATCAGTTTTGCCAACCAGTCGAGGAAGCTTAAACGCATCGATTGCTTGCTCGAGCGTCACAGTTTCGATGCGTGCGCCACGCGGCATAGGGGCAAACTCAGGTTTTTTCTCGTCATCACTGCTCCCGAGCTGCAGCATTGGCCCGAAGCGTCCGAAACGGGCATAGATAGGGCGTTTGCTTTTAGGTTCTATACCTATCTCGCGATTTTCACCGACGGTAGAGCGGTCAATTGATCCAGATTGTTCGATGCGTGCATGAAATGGCTTGTAGAACTGATGCAACATTTGATTACGGTCAAGTGTGTTTTGGGCAATATCATCAAAATGCTTCTCGACGTCAGCGGTAAAACCATAATCAACGACGGTATCAAAATGATTCTGCAAAAAGTCGGCAATTAATTCACCGCTTGGCGTAGGCACTAATTTACCTCGATCTGAACCGGTTTTTTCAGTTGTAATTTCACGGGTAATCATAGAATGTGAATCACTGTGATCAACCTGTTTATCATTTGGCGAGTATGTCAAGACGACTACCTCGCGGTCAGACCCCTCATTTTCACCTCGTTCGACGTATCCCCTCGTCTGCACAGTATTGATAATTGTTGCATAGGTGCTCGGGCGACCGATACCGAGTTCTTCGAGTTTTTTTACAAGTGAACCCTCGGTGTAGCGAGCAGGTGGACGACTAAATACTTGTTTAGCCTCGGCTGTTTTTAGTGCCACGCTATCTCCGGAAGAAAGCGTCGGCAATAGTTCGTCATCTTTGCCACCACCATAGACGCGCAAAAATCCGGGAAATATGATCACCTCACCTTTCGCCTCAAAGACTTCTTTTGATGTCGAGATAGTCAGGGTGGCAACAGTTTTTTCTAAACGAGCCGGTGACATTTGGCTGGCAAGCGTACGATTGCGGATGAGGCTGTAGAGTTTTTGATCATATTCGTTTGATGAGGCTTTTTCGAGTGAGATATCTGTTGGTCTGATGGCCTCATGAGCTTCCTGGGCGCTGGCAGATTTTGTCTTGTAAGCACGGACCTGGACGTACTCTTTACCGTATGCACTCTCTATGTAGCTCACTGCTGCGGCCATGGCCTGCTTGGACAGATTGACGCTATCGGTACGCATGTAAGTAATTTTACCGTCCTGGTAGAGCTTTTGAGCACTCGCCATCGTCGCTTTGCTGCCAAAACCAAGTTTGCTGTTTGCGTCCTGCTGAAGGGTGCTGGTCGTAAAGGGAGCGCTTGGGTTCCGGGTACTCGGGCTCTTTGTGACATCAGAAACGGTATAGGTAGCCCCTGAGAGGCTCTCGAGAAATGTACGTGCGAGGTCTTCGGTATCAAACCGTTTTGGTAGTTCCGCCCGAAATTCTTCGTTGTTATGCACAAACAGCGCTGTCACTTTAAACTGAGAACTACCCTCAAATGCCCTGATCTCGCGTTCGCGCTCGACAATGAGCCGTACAGCAGGGCTTTGGACGCGACCGGCGCTCTTGCCTCCAGGAACTTTTTGCCAGACAACAGGACTCAGCTCGAAGCCGACGATACGATCGAGGATCTGACGAGCTTGCTGGGCTTGGACGAGATTCATGTCGACTGTGCGCGGATTTTTGACTGCTTCTTCGATAGCGCTTTTTGTGATCTCATGAAACACTATACGATTGGTCTTTTTGGGATCAAGTTTGAGTACTTCACACAGATGCCAAGCAATCGCCTCCCCCTCGCGGTCTTCATCAGTAGCGAGCCAGACAGTATCGGCAGCCTTGACGGCCTTTTTTAGCTCGGCAATAGTCTTTTTCTTGTCAGGGTCGACCTCATAAATAGTTTCAAAGTTGTTTTTGACATCGATAGGAGGTGTGCCGTCTTTGGTCTTTTTGACAATACTACGAATATGTCCAATGCTAGAGAGTACCTTAAAGTCTTTACCGAGGTATTTCTCGATAGTTTTGGCTTTAGCTGGGCTCTCGACGATGACTAGATTCTTTGACATGTATACAGCGCCTAATACTAGCACGATATCAAGATTTGTAAATGATCTAGCTGACAAATGTTGACATATAAAAAAGCTGGAGCATAATAGTCGATAACGACGTTCTCTCAACCAAAAACAAAGAGCGCCAGATAGCAACACATCATAAAATTGACAAATATAACATAATTTAGTATAATAGGTATATTATGGATATGCACGAAGCATTATATCGCCGAGAAATGGGCTATACATATGATAATGAAGCATATTTCAGGGCGGCCGCAAACGGGCTGGCGGCCGGTTTGCGACGAGCGCCAAAAGACGGCCTGAGGTTTCCAAATTATGATGGCACCGATACGCCAGACGCACTGGCGTATAATGGACAGTATGTTGAGGTTGTGACAAACCCTGACTACGATATAGAGTCACTTGATGAAAACAAATCTCCATTGGAGTGGCTCGAGATTGCTGGTAAACGAATAGATGAATTAAAAGATATCATCAAGCAACAAGGTCAAATAGTCTTGACTGAGCGAGACCACGAGTTGTTGGATATGATTATTACCGTCGAGCAAAATGAAGCAACAACAAATGTACAATTACGTGACGAGCATCCTAAATTTACTCGTGCAGTTGATGCATGGGTATTACAAGAAGTTTCTGATACCAGCTCTCCTGATAGTGGTGAGTATCAGTCTATCAAAATAGATACTTTGGACAGAATCATGGTTGAGCTTAACGAAGAAGTCGGCGGCTTTGAACGAGAATTACAATGGTTGCAACAATGGGGTGAGCAGCGCAAGCGTCAAGCAGAATTAAGTGATGGTATCGAATATTTCTATGGACTGATCGATGTTTGCCAGCATCAACGTCTCGAAGCCCTTGCTGCGATTGAACGCGCTACTCTTGAAAAACTGTACGCTCTCGCCGCCTAACGTAGCTTAGAGTCGCCAACGATTGCCTCCGAGAGGGTGGATGAGGCCACGTATCTCAAGCATTGTCATAGTAGTAGAAAATGTCTGGACATCAAGTTTGGACATTTTTTGTAATTCCTCACCGTCTGCTATTCCCGTTTGTAGCAATTGCAACAAAGTAGTTTCTGCATCATTTTCACCAAGCACTATTTTGTCAGGAGCTGTCAAACCAAGTGACTCAAGCAAACCATCGATAGTTACGATCGGATTGGCGCCTTGAGCGATAAGAGTATTACATCCTGCGGATAAAGGGCTCGTAATCGGTCCGGGGACCGCGTAGACTTCTCTCCCCTGTTCTAGGGCGTAAGTAACAGTACTCATAGTGCCACTGTGTATTGATGCTTCAGTCACGATTACAGCGTCACTCAGGCCGCTAACGAGACGATTACGGATAACGAATTCCCACGGGCCCTGTATGATATGTTCTTCGCCGTGCTCACTGAGGATCGCATCACCGTTTTCAATCATTTGCTCAGCGAGATGACGGTTTGTGCGCGGCGTTGGGTCATCTGGGCGGCTGGTGATGACGGCAATCGTATGACCGCCTGCTCGTAGGGCTGCGGTATGCGCAATTGCATCGACACCGAGCGCGAGGCCACTCACGATGAGGACACCATGTGCAGCGAGAGCACTTGAAATCTGCTCGGTTACCGCTCGTCCGTAAGCAGTAGGGCGTCTTGTGCCGACGATTGCGACCACAAGTCGAGGCGATGTGGGTAAATTTCCAGTATAGTATAAGCATTTTGGTGGATTTGCAATAGTTGTCAATCTCTTGAGAAAAATGCTTTCATCTGGGCGTATGGTATTGATATTCATGATATTATATGTAAAAAATTGTTGACATAATGCACTATACGTGCTAATATAGTTTACGGTGATTCGTCATATGGCGAATTAACGCACCTTATACCCCCATTTAACACTATTCTACACGAATAATGTTAGGTTGCGCTCCAGAGATTGCAGTTTTCTACCCTCCACTGTAATCAATTATCTGGTGCGCATACTAACCCCTTTAACCCCATATATGCTCTGCGAGGATATATGGACCCCGATTTTTCAGGCGGACCTCTTATTGCGAGTATCAAACAATCCTATCATCCGATAGGGGCGCACAGTACGTAGCTCAATATACTGATAGCGCTTCGCTGGGATGCCCGGGTGGGTTGAAGGGTTGTATGGTGCTAGGTGATGCCCACCCTTACCTAGCACCTTACAAGGTAGTATTAAAACTCCTGCTGTTATTAGCAGGAGTTTTAAGTAAAAAATTATATAACATAATGATTATTTGTATATTCTACGCATTTTGGCCATGGACTTAAATAGTCAACTTCTTTAATCTGTATATTGCGATAATGTGAGTTTTATAATGATCACAATCTGTTGCAAAAATAATGATTATTGCGACAAATTTGCAGAAAATAACAATAGAGCTGTAGGATGAAGCTATGGAAAATAGTTTCATCGTATTATTTTGGTCACTGGTCGGCGGTGTATTATCACTGGTCGGCGGTGTACTACTTCTCAAGTCAACATCTCGTCGTGAGACGCTTGCAAAATGGGCTTTGCCGTTTGGCGCGGGCGCGCTACTAGCTGCAGCGTTTTTTGATCTACTGCCCGAGGCACTTCATCAGGAAGATGCTGCTTCTGTGTTGCCGTGGGTACTTGGTGGATTTTTGGCTTTTTTTGTGCTAGAGAGAACTGTTCATTGGTTTCATCGTCATCATGACCATAGCGATGAAGGACGTGAACAAGGTCGCAATACCGCCCAAAAAAGCCTGATCATATTTGGTGATACGATTCATAATTTGATCGATGGTATCGGGATCGGAGCGGCATTTTTAATCGACGTACCGACCGGTATTATTACGGCATTGGCAGTAGCGGCACACGAAATCCCCCAAGAAATTGGTGACTTTGGCTTTTTACTGAGTCGTGGTATGTCGGCAAAGAATACCATACTGGTGAATGTAGTGAGCTCCTTAGCTACCGTCATCGGAGCGTTAGCTGTCTACCTCCTTGGATCCAACATGACGATTCCGCTTGCGCCGATTCTTGCACTAACTGCTGGATTCTTCATCTATATTGCCGCGAGTGATATCATTCCTGACATTCACGAACGTCCTCACAAGGAGGCTAACCAACAAGCTGGAATGTTGGTTCTTGGGGTAGTGATAGTGGCGCTAATGATATCTGTACTGACGCATGGTTATGACTCCGATGATCATCATAGAGGGTGCTATGATAATGCTACCGAGGACATGGTCTGCGATTAGTCATCAACAAGCAACCTCCTCATGCATTACCTGTCGTCTGTATCAAAAGGACTATAGGTATCTTCTTGCTTTAGTTTTTCCATCAGAGGATCACGCGGGCGGAGACGTTTCATTGACTTGAAGCCGTATTCGAGCATGGTGCGAGCAGCTGATTGGTCATTATCGTCGTTGCGGCAATCACTACAGATACCACGTAGTTCAACGGCGTGTTCAGCTATTTGGTAGCCCGCTTCAGCGGCGGCGTCTTCGAGAGCGCGCTCTAGCTTATGAGAGTCAAAGTCAGTTACCTTTTCACAACTGATACATGTGACGTGGTGGTGGTGTGGTGCCAACATATCACCTAACTCATATCGTCGTACCCACTTGACCATACTACTACGGATGAGGCCAGCGGATTCCAACGCTTCCAGGTTGCGATAAACTGAACTGCGAGGAAATTGCGACAAAGTAGCAGATAGTTCCGCAGCGCTCTTGGGCTGGGTATGGCTACGACTGAGCTCGAGGACTAATGCCAAACGGGGGTACGTGATGCGCAGGCCGGCTGCCCTCAGTTTTTTGCGAACGGTAATTTCGTCCATATGTTATGACCATTATACTCTCTTGCACCATTGTTGCAATAATCACCTACCTTGCAGGGTCAATTTAATATGATATACATGATCATGCGACAAAATCGCAATAAGTATCAAAGTGTAAATGTTTTATGGGTCGTTGCTGAGAATTTGCCAGCGATAAAATCATCGATGATGCAGTCGATATGAGGTTGCATGGTGTCGAGCTCTTGTGCCTCTGATTGGCTAAATGCACCGAGAACAAAATCAGCATCGTTGATACGATCACGATTTTCGTTTGATACGCCGATACGAATACGTGAGGTTTCCTGACCAATATGATCATTGATCGATTTTATGCCGTTGTTTCCGGCATCATTCCCGCCAATACGGGTACGAATCGTCCCAAATGGCAACATCAGCTCATCATGGATTATCAATATATCTTTTGACTGTATTTTATAAAAGTCACGAAGTGCCCTTGCAGCTTCACCTGAGAGATTGTAATACGTGGTTGGTTTAGCAAGGATAATTTTTTCATCTGCGACGGTAAACTCCGCGATGCAGGCGTTAAACTTGGTCTTTGGCTGAAATGCGATGCTCTTTTTGGCGCTATAGCGACTCAATGTCAAAAACCCAACATTGTGGCGGGTATTGCGATATTTTTCTTCGGGATTTCCGAGACCAATGATAAGTTTCATGTTTCTATTATGACATACCTTTCGCTCTACTTGGGCTGCTCAGCATAGTGTCAACTACCTCCTAGAATGTCTCTCAAAGCCTCCCCTTCCAAGCAATAATTGCCACTCGGTATCTAGTAAGGATGTCGCTATTGGACGACAGCTGTCATATTGCCAGTTACTCAAAGGAGAAGGCACAGAGAGCTAAAAGCTGCTATATTTGACTAAATATATAAAATATAGTATTATTTATAATGGGGTATTCCATGAACGGAAGGATGAACAGATGCGTCACCGACGTTTTTTCAGAGGAGCAGCAAAAAGGTATGGAGAGATCGTTATCCTACTATGCCAACCCCTGCTCTGCTGACAGGTAGCACGATGATTCAACCGATCAATCTCCAGTTGAATTGGATTCAGCGAGAGATTTATCTGGTTGGACCGGATGCTGCCCTGCAAGAGTTTAGTCGCTGGATCGCAGATGTTGTCAAATGGTTTTGGCGTAATCCGCGTTACCGGATGTCCAATGACTAACGATTCTTCGATGTTTTTTACAGCTGAGACTTCGGTCTCATGAAGGGCTGGTGGCTGATCAAAGATAAGGTCTTCGTGACGTTTGATCGGTTAACTGCAGATCGAATGATGAAACATCTTTCCGTGAGCTGACACTATCACGATTGGAGGTGACGAGCATGGGATGGGGTAGCAAGAGCTATCCGTTTTCGTCAGAAGGTCGCGCACGGTTCGAGCGCGATGAAAGGCGGAGACAAGACAACAAGGCAAAAGCTGCTGCAGCAGCTAAAGCTGCGGCCGAAAAGGCTAAGTCTGCTGCCCGCAAGGCTGCAGATCGCAACACCAAGCCGAGCGGTTCGTTCTGGGGCTAAGGCCCCACACCCTGACCTCGGCGAGTTTAAAACTCGCCGAGGTCAGATCAAAAACTCGACGCCACAGGGCGTTTTTTTATTTGTCTTTTTCCTGTCGAAAGCTGAAATTGATTGGAGTACCGGTGAAATCATAGGCCTCGCGCATCTGTCGCTCCAGGTACCGTTTGTAGGACCAGTGTAGTAGTTTGAGATTGCTACCAAAGATCACAAACCATGGCGGTGCAGTGTCAGTTTGCACCATGTAGCGAAGCTTGGGAAAAGTGTTTTTGAGTCCAGCAGGTGGATGACGACTGACACAATGTTGCAATATATCATTGAGCTGACGTGTCTTAATCTCCTGGTGTCGTCTCGTATCTATCTGGGTAGCTAGCTCAAAAATACGGGTGACATTGTGTCCGGTGACAGAGCTTGTAAATAGCAATGGCGCCCAGGGCACAAAAGCAAAATCAAAGGCAATTTGATTGCCTAATTGATCAGCAAGCTTGGGGTCTTTTTCGGCAATTGAATCCCATTTGCTGATGACGATGACGAGGCCTTTGCCTGCTTCTTTGATGATGCCAGCTAATTTTTGATCCAGTTGCGTACTGTGCTCATTGACATCCATGATGAGGAAACAGACATCAGACTCTTCGATAGCCTGTAGGGTGCGGAGTACGGAAAATTTCTCTATACCGACTTCTTGTTTGCCACTGCGACGAATACCAGCGGTGTCGAGTATCTCAATCTCACGACCTTTGTAGGTGACGCCAATGCGATTGACATCCCGCGTCGTACCGGCAACATTGGCGACAATTGCCTGTTGTTTGCCGGCAAGAGTATTAAACAGGTAGCTTTTGCCGACATTGGGGCGGCCGATTAGCGCAATTCTCAGACAATCGTTTTGATCGGAAGCAGGAAGAGTGAGGGAGAAATCAGGGAGAGATTTGAGTATTGCATCAGTGAGCTCGCTAATACCTTTGGCGTGTTCGGCACTCGTCCTGATAATCGTGCTGATGCCGAGTCGGCGAAATTCATCGCTAGGTAGCGCTGATTTGAGGTCAGTCTTATTGATGACTAGTAGCACCGGTTTTTTACTGCGCAATGCTTTTTTGGCGATTGTGCGGTCGCGATCACTGGGATACTGTGTTCCATCGACCATAACGATGATTACATCAGCTGCCTCTGTGGCCTCGCTAATTTGGTCTTGGATACTTGCTTCAAATTCATCTTCGGCTGTTTTGAGCCCGGCGGTATCGACGAGCCAAAAAGTTGTGGAATTGATATTTGTCGTAGACCGTGATTTAGGTTTTTTTATTCCTTCTTCTCTCGTCATTTTTCCTTCAGCCGACAATGTAATTCGTCGTATAACGTTGTCGCGCGTCGTCCCCGCTTCACGGGCAACCACGGCTTCTTGGGAGCCATAGATACGATTAAAAAGGCTGGATTTACCAACGTTTGTCT
>CAZHUZ010000007.1:0-34101 GCA_964535835.1 uncultured Candidatus Saccharibacteria bacterium
GGCTACGAGAGTGCTACGCTAGACACAAGTGTGCTATATGTTTAGTGGGTCGACCCTTTATTTTGCTTACTATTATGGTGCGAGAACCAGGATTTTCGTGTAACAAAAACTGATTCGTAAAGTGACGAGCAGAAATAGCGACCAAAGCAACCGCCCCCAGCTGCCTTTTTAGTATTTACAAGTTAATTCATCTGTTAAAGGATAATCCCTTGATGGGTATTGATGAATTTCTGATAGCCATTGGTTGGTTCGGAACTTACGCAAGCGGTGTTTTACTATAATGACGACATGAGCAAAGTTGTGGTTGGAATTATCTCCAAGCGATTAAGCAACGGTGAAAATGCATGGTTGCTGGTAAGCTCCGCAAATGACTTCGGTGATTTTACAGGGTATTACTATCCACCCGGTGGACACATTGAGCAGGGTGAGTCGGAAGAAGTGACGTTAATGCGCGAGATTCGAGAGGAGCTAGGTCTTAATGCTAGCCCCATTAGGCGTTTAGCGACGACTGAGAGCGACATAAAGGGGCAAGAAACTGCTTGGTGGGAGTGTCGCTTAGATGACGACGATATGGTCGTTAGTTCTGAGCTCCGAGACGCGCAGTACTTTACAAGACTACAAATAGAAAATGAGATAAAAGTATGGCCTGCCACCGAGAAGTTCTTTCGGGAATTTGTGTTTAAAACGTAGACAAAACTCAAACCCCAACGTTTATGGGGTCAGTGAAAAGGAAATGCGCGAGTGGTGGAACGACAAGGATTACCTAAGTTTATCTGGTGAGAAAATGCTGGATGATCAGATGAGCATCGAGATGATTGTATGTGAGATTATACGAGACGCGCGGACAAGTGCTCAAAGTGTGGTATAATAACGAGGCAGGTTATTCTACTCCTGATCCAAGCATATCGTGAAGCTAGCAAACTCATCTTATTCTCTGGCTTAGCGCAGGTACCATGCGTAATTAGTAGCTAAAAGAAAGGCTTCACGAAATGGCAACGAAATTATTTGTTGGCAAAATATCATTTAACACTACCGAGCAAAGTCTCGAGACACTGTTTGCCGAGTACGGCAAGGTTATCAGTGCGAGCGTCGCCACCGACCGTGACACTGGCCGTTCACGCGGGTTTGCGTTTGTCGAGATGGACACGCAAGAAGAAGCCAATGCGGCAATTGCAGCGCTTGATGGCAAGACATTTGAAGACCGCGAAATCGTCGTCAATATCGCTAAGCCACGCGAAGATCGACCACCACGCCATGACAATTTTCGTGGCGGTTTTCAGCGACGATAACAGAGAGGCAAAACCATGAGACACCTCGTTGGGTATTCGCTCAACACAATTCCGGTACATGTCGACCTGATTAATTCTGGTGCTGCCAAACATATCGCCAAGCAGCCGTCGCTTTTGACGATGGCTGCCAAGGCGCTGGCGCAGACGGAAATTAGTCACGACAATCTGGAGCTCGAATACGATATGGGTCGCACGATCGGCTATGATTTTGTGGTCGATGCACTTGATGAGAGTGCGGCGGTATTTTATGCTCGGCTTGTACGCGACGGTGTCTACACGCGGTTTACACACAAAGGCAATCCCAAAACTACTTCGCACCTCACGATTATCTTGCAACCTAGTAGTGACGAGGAGGGGTTTGATGTGCACGATATGTGGATCGGGCCGCTCAGGCCGCCAAAACCTGGCAGCGACAACGAAGCATCAACCAGTCGTGAATACTGGAAGTCACATGCTGTCGTGTTTGAAAACCAACCGCTTCACCCCCGGACGCTGACAAAAGACTGTCCGTACTAGCGTGATGAGCGGCGACGTTTTTCCAAGATACCTTTGACAGATGGACTGATAGGCTTGTCGGTGCGGTGGGTGCAGCCAATCCAGCAGCACGGGCGGCGTTCGCCGCGCGTCAATTTATCGTTCGCCACCCCGATACGTTTTGTGCGTGTTTCGGGTTTTTTGGCGTCGAGTATCCAACAAATAAATTCATTGCGCGCCAGTGGCGTGATATTTTCCCACTGAGCAAGCATCTTTTTGTCAGCCAAAAGTGCTACGCGCAAATCCTGTGGCGTGTCATGGAATGCTCCGTTGGAAATCTTCATACAGCTAGTATACCTATATACGGACACCTGCGCAAAAGTATGTATTTACAGCAACATAGGTGTATCATAAATGCATATGAAACGCATCACGCCATCGACACTATCCTGGCGATCAGTGGCTGGTCTGGGTGTCTTTGCGGCGGGACTACTACTCGCAATTATTTTGGTTGACGTGGTCTGTGGTCGTTCAGCAAGAGACAGTACGGCCAATCAACCAGAGGCAAAAAGCGCCTCTGTCGCACAGCACACAGATACGCCCAACACCTCAACGACAGAGCCTCCATATGTATCAGATGTCACAATGCCCCCCGCGATTGGCGGGCTAGCGCCTGTTATCACGACACTACCGACCAAACAGAATGTAGTGTTTCTCGGTATCGATGACGGTGCATTCAGGGACAAAACAGTGATTGAACTCATGGAAAAACACCATATCAAAGCCAGTCTTTTTCTTTCAAAGTTATTTATTGCGAGCGACCCCCAGTTCTTTAGCCAGCTTGTCGCTCAAGGATCAGTTATAGAAAACCACACCCTCAGCCATGATACGAATATGACCAAAACGATGTCGTACCTACAACAGAAGAATGAGATTTGTGGCATGGCAGATTATGAAGAAAAGGTATACGGCAAACGACCGACGCTATTTCGCCCACCTGGTGGCGCGTACTCCGACACGATGCGCAAAGCCGCACACGACTGCGGCATGAAAGCGGTCGTTACCTGGATTGCAAAAGCAAACGGCGGCAGTATGCAGTATCAAGTAGGCAACAAACTGCGTCCTGGCGATGTGGTGTTGATGCATTTTCGGCCAGAGTTCAAGCAAGATCTACAGGCTTTTGTTGAGGCTGAGGCTGCTGCCGGGCTTCATACTGAGCTGATCGAAGACACTGTCGTTACAAATAGCATCAGCTAAGGTAAGGGAGAGCATGCACAAGAAACTCGTAGTGTACACAATCGGTCATTCGACACATCCTCTCGAGCTCTTTATCAAATTGTTGAAAAACAATGGAGTGACACAACTGGTAGACATTCGTACCGTGCCACGCTCCCGTCACAACCCGCAGTACGAACAAACAGCGCTGGAGAAATCACTTCCCGAAGCGGGTATCGACTATCTTTATATGAAAGACCTTGGGGGCCTTCGACCAAAAGTTAAGGATTCGATCAACACGGGCTGGCACAATGAATCATTTCGCAACTACGCCGACTACATGCAGACACCAGAGTTTGCGGCAGCTCTTGAGGAATTGATAAAAACTGCGAGCAAAACACCGACGGCTATCATGTGCGCCGAAGCAGTGCCGTGGCGCTGCCACCGATCCCTCGTGGGTGATGCGCTGCTGGTACGTGGGGTCAATGTCGAGGATATTATGAGTTTAACGAGTGCCAAGCCCCACACGCTGACGTCGTTTGCTGTCGTGAATGGAACAGAGATTACCTATCCAAATGACGGCAAGTAGATTTCCTGATTTTTTAGCTAGACCGGTAGACGAGGTGGCCAGGCTGCTCCTCGGCTGCGTACTTGAGTGTGAAGTCGATGGTCGCAACGTGCAAGTCCGCATCGTCGAGACCGAGGCGTATGACCAAGATGATGAAGCCAGCCATACCTATGCCGGCAAGACAGCGCGTAATGCCACGATGTTTGGTGCCACAGGACATCTGTATGTGTACTTCACATATGGCATGCACTATTGCTGTAATATCGTAACTGGCAGGCCTGGATACGGCTCGGGTGTACTTATACGAGCGGTAGAACCACTCGTTGGTGTTGAGTTTCTTGAAGAACGACGAGGGGTGGCGGGAGTAAGCGCGACCAACGGACCAGCCAAGTTGACCAAAGCACTGGGCATCGATCGCACGCTGGATGGGCATGATCTGCACAAGAGTCCGATCCGGTTGCTCGAGGGCTCGTTACGGCAAGGCGAGGTCGTCGGTGTCTCTCCGCGTATCGGCATATCCAAAGCGCGTGATAGCCACCGACGATACTATATCGTCAGCAATCCGTATGTCACGCCACATCGTCTCGGCCGTTAGTTATTTTACGCGTTTTTTGGCTGGTTTCTTAAGCAGTATCGTCAGTGCCATCGGCGTGTTGGTGAGTATCATGGCAGCTGGGTGGAGCACAGTCGGGATATTATACGACTGCAAGGCCATCAGGCCAAAGATATGCTTGATAGCATTTGCCGCGTAGAGCGTGGCCGACTCTGAATCAGGCTTGTGCCACGTTTTGCGAATCGTTGGGGCAAAGGCTACTAGGTCGATGCCTACCGCGATGATGACAGAGATCGTCGGGTTGCGCGTGATTGCCCAAGGAATCAGCCCGAACAGCGCCGCGATGAGATAGTAGTTGTCGACCTTGGCGATATTGCGAAAGCCAAATTGCAGCGCAAATACAAAGATGCACACGGTCATCACTTCCGACACAGCTGTTGGTAGTGCACCGACGCCTGCGCCGCTCACTAGTTGGCCAGCAAGCGTAATGCCCGTTACGATCGACCACAACAGCCAAGTGTAAGGATGGGGTTGAATCTTTTTCTTAAGAAGATCACGAAGATACGGAATATAGGCAAGCAGTGCCAGAACTGCGGCAATACCCGCCAGAAGTTGTTTGATTTCCATGGTCTCATTATCCTCTTTTGTGCGGCACTAATCAAATAAGCTAAAGGTTTTGGGATACACTAGAATAGTATGAAGCATATCAAAAAACGAGTGACAAGGGCGATCCGAAAAAGCAAGCGAGCTCGGAGCGGAGGCGTGATGGTGCTGGTCGTCGTGACGATATTTGTCACTGGTTTTTTGATTGAAAGGAGCACAGTGAACGCAAACTATACGGCACTCCTCGCCACAATTGCCGAGGGTGAGAGCAGGGGAAACTACAACGCCTACTTTGGCAATGCGGGCAACACAACGACGAAGTTTACGGCCATGACGGTGGCCGAGGTGCTGCAATGGCAGCAAGATTTTGTAGCGAGCGGCCAGCCGAGCAACGCAGTCGGCAAATATCAATTTATCCGACCAACCCTAGAAGGTTTGGTCCGTGAACTTCAGATTGATCGTAGCGCGCAGTTCGATGAAGCGCTGCAAGACAAGCTAGCGATACGACTGATCGAGCGTCGCGGGTTGCGCGACTATCTGCGTGGACGCCTGAGCCGCGAAGAGTTTGCGCACAATCTCTCGAAGGAATGGGCAGCCTTGCCGCGCGTGCTAGGCGGCAATCCAAACGCAAGTTATTATGACGGCGATGGGCTCAACAAAGCACATATCAGCGTGTCGGCAGCTCTTACAGCAATCGACAGCTTGCGTCGTCCGGCTGCGGTGTAACAATAAGCATTTTTGTAACTTATTTCACTGCATCGACATAGCATGTTGAGTATACTCAAACGTATAGACAGAAGAGCACCACACATGCTCATGTTTGCTCGCTCATAAGCAAGGAGGGGATATGAATGTACAAGCACTCAAAAAACCAACGTTGATCATACAGAAGTCGATCGTGGTAGTTGCCATCAAGCTCGCAGTGTTGCAGCTTATGTTTGCACTGACGTACTTTTTGCTGCGTGTTACGAAAAACACCATGTTTGGAGGGTTCGGGTATTCCCCAGCTACTGCAGACATGCAGTTTTGGTTGGGTTTGCTGATTTTTCTTGTGTTGTCGCTCGGTCAGACGTTGATTATGGTATATATCCTCTTGCAATGGAACCGCGAGCAGTATGTGATTCGAGATGATTCGATCGTTCATACCCGCGGCGTCATGAACAACCGCGAAGAAGTCTACTCGCTCCGTGGTGTCGAGGCAGGCAAAGTACGCCAGGGTCTGGTGGGTCGCTTGCTCAATTTTGGCACCGTGAGTGTGTTTAATCCTGTGCTCAAAAAAGAGTATTTTCTATATGATATCCCCAACCCAGAGCTGATGAAGCGCACTATGCTTTCGCTCCTCCAAAACAAATCTGAAAACAGCGAAAAAATCATTCCTATTCCCGCTCTGCAAGACTGACACGGGCCGTTAATGTGCTACTGCTTGAGTATTTTTTCCAGATGCATATATTGAGTGGTATGACAAAGATCACCGACAGACGCAAAGAAGACAGGCCGCGCGAGAAACTAGCGCGCTATGGTGCCGAGAAACTGTCTGACCTCGAACTCATTATGGCGATAATTGGTAGCGGCAATGCGCAGGCTGACGTGACGAAAATCTCGCGAGATGTCCTGAAGCTCCTAAAAAGCGATCGTGAACTTGCGCTCAAAAAAGTACGTAGCATAGTCGGAGTGGGCGAGGCGAAAGCCACTGAGCTTGTCGCGAGCTTTGAGTTAGCCAGGCGCTATCTACTCGAAAGCGATCGGTCCGTGATCGACAGCCCCGAAAAAGCAGTGGAGCAGCTTGCCGACATCCGCGACAAAAAGCAGGAGTATTTTGTGTGTCTGACGCTCGACGGCGCAAATCGCCTCATCGCCAAACGCATCATCACCATCGGCACGCTCACCGCCAGCCTGGTCCACCCACGCGAAGTCTTTGCCGACGCCATCACCGACCGCGCCGCCAGTATTATCGTGGCACACAATCACCCAAGTGGTTCGCTCGATCCATCTGCCGCTGATCTAGAGGTGACAGAGCGGCTAAAGGATGCAGGCAAACTGCTTGGCATTAACCTACTCGACCACATCATCGTGACAGCCACCTCGCACACGACACTATAGTTTACGTGAATCAATGCAGTAATACTCAACCCATTCACGCAAAGTCTAGAGCAATTCTGCAATTATTGTAAAAATATAGTACAATAGTTGTATGGAAAAAGGAACGGGACCAAAACCTCGCATAAATCTATTTGGGTATCTTGACGAGACGGGGCTACTACACTCACCAGCGACAGACAAGGTTTTTGGTCTTGGGCTTATCGTCTGCCACAATCCCAAAAAGCTACATCGTGACATCATAAATTTTCGTAACCGTCGCAAATACTATAAAGAATTCAAATCGACCGATATACGTATGCATAATCTGCGTATATACAAAGAGCTTATAGATGTCTTTATTAACTCTGGCAATGTCAGCTTTTCTGGCCTACTCTTTGATAAGAAGCAGCTAGATCTCGACAAGTATTTTAAGGGTAACTACGAAAAAGCCTATGGGGTATACGTGGCAAAACTTATTGCTGACGCACTCGAAGAAGAGTCGAGCAAGGGCAGTAACTATATCGTTGTGCTCGCAGACGACGTTTCTACAAGCAAGGACGATAGATTTGAGCAAGTTGTCAAAGAAAAGGTTAAGATGCGCCTGAGACGTAACGCCGTCTTTGGTGTTGCTCGGCTTGAGTCGCACGCTATCACCGAGATTCAAATGACCGATGTGCTACTTGGTATCGTCGCCTATGCGTTCAAGGTAAAGTTCGGCATGGTCAAGGGTGAAGGTGCCAAGTTGAAGATGGTGAAATACCTGCAGAAGCAACTGGGAGCTAGTAAGCTTTCAGAAACGCAGAAAATAAAAAAGCGCGGAGGACTGCGCTTTAGTGTGGAGGAGTTCAATGCTAGGTAAGCTAAGGACAAATAAAATAGATGGCGCTTTGGGTGCAATGATCATCGATGATCAACCCACGCATTCCATCTACTATTCAATGTTATCAGATTATGTCAATTTTGTCAAGAATCAGCACAAGGAGAAACAATGAATCGAGATAACGAAGCTGCGAATGTATCAAACATAAAAACTACAAAAGTTGTCTACCCTCAGATTTATTCGTACACCCTACCTGACATTCCCAAAAATGAAGGTGCACAAAAAATTGGATATACTGAGCGCGAAGATGTCGATAAGCGAATATATGAGCAGACACATACCGCAGCGATGAAGCTCAGATCGGAAAAGCTTTGGCATGCCCCTGCTTTTTTTGCTGATAAGAAGACAGACTTCAAAGACTCTGATTTTCATAAATTTTTGATCAAGTCTAGTGTCGAAAATAGGCGCGATTTAGGCAAAGAATGGTTTTATTTTAACGGTACTCCAGAGCGATCAAAGCAGCTTTTTGATGACTTCCGTCAATACGGGTTTGCGGCGCTACAGACAGGCGGAGAAAAGACGCCGTATGAGCTTCGAGAAGAGCAACAATGTGCAGTCGATAAAGCACTCGAATATTTTCACTCACACCCAAACGGTGAGTTTCTCTGGAACGCTAAGCCGCGCTTTGGCAAGACGTTGGCGAGTTATGACTTGGCAAAGCAACTAGGTGCAACAAAAGTCCTTATCGTCACCAATCGCCCAGCCATTGCAAACTCATGGTTCGACGATTTCGAGACGTTTATTGACGGCTACTATTTTATCTCCACTACATCGTCACTGGCAGAGCGCAAGTCATTGACCAGGGAGCAATTCAACGCGATTGATGGTCTTGATAAAAAAATGATCACGTTTCTATCACTCCAAGATCTCAAGGGTTCCAGATATTTTGGAGGTGACCACGATAAGCTCAGCTGGGTCGCAGATCTTGAGTGGGATTTGCTCGTCATCGATGAGGCGCATGAGGGTGTAGATACTAGCCGTACTGGCGCAGCATTTGATTACATACAGCGCAGCCACACGCTCCACCTATCGGGCACTCCGTTTAAAGCATTGGCAAACCAAAAATTTGCGAGCGATGCTATTTTTAACTGGACGTATCTCGATGAGCAAAAAGCCAAGCAGCAAGAACTAAAGAGCCCAGAAGGCTACGGCCCACACACTGATCTGCCCGACCTCTGTCTATACACGTACCGCATCTCACAGATGATCTCACAAGAAGTAAACGAAGGTATCGAAATAGAAGGCGAGTCGCGCGATTATGCATTTGACCTCAATGAGTTTTTCGCTACGAAGAATCAGAAATTTGTGCATGAATCAGACGTGAAAGAATTTCTGCGCAATCTCAGTACAAATAGTAAGTATCCATTCTCGACACCAGAGCTGCGTGATGAACTACGTCATACATTTTGGTATGTGGGCAATAGAGTAGAGTCGGTCAAGGCGCTTGAGCAGCTGCTCAAGCAAGACGAAATCTTCAAACACTACAAAATAATCTTGGCGGCTGGTGACGGTCGGTCATTTGAGGAAGAGGAAGATGATTTCAAGGGCAATGAAAAATCGTTCGACAAAGTCAAAAAAGCCATCGCCGAGAACGACAAAACTATCACGCTGTCGTGTGGCCAATTGACGACTGGTGTCACGATCAAGGAGTGGAGTGCTGTGTTGATGCTTACTGACATCAAGACGCCATCGACCTACATGCAAGCGGCATTCCGTGCCCAAAACCCTTATAAATTTACCGAAAACGGCGAATTCAAAGCCAAAAAATCTGCCTATCTCTTCGACTTTGCGCCGACACGCGTACTAGAGATCTACGATAACTTTGCAAACGGTCTCAACCAAAAAACCGTCAATGGCGAAGTCACTGAGGCGGAGCGAAAAAACAACATCAAACAGCTGCTCAACTTCTTCCCAGTCATATCAGAGGATGTCGACGGAAAGATGGTCGAGCTCGATGCCGAAAAGGTACTGACCTTCCCGAATGCGTTGGCAGCTACCGAGATTGTCCAGGCTCGCTTCATGACGAATCTGCTCTTCAACGACAATATTAAGGGAGTATTTCATTTTCCAAAAGAAGTTGAGGAAATCCTCGACAAGATGGACGTCGAGACCGGCAAGCGTGTCAAAAAAGATGATAGCAAGCTAGACCTCGATGATGCACGCAAGGTCGATGCCGCCAAAAAGACCAAAATTACCGAAAACACCGGCATCATCTTGGGTGAAAAGATCTACAGCGCCAATATCGAGCGTATTGTCGATGGTGTTTTTGAATCACAAACACCCGACGAAGCGCTGAGTATCTTACCAGACAAAGTATCAGACCTAGTAGAGCCCGTCATTGCCAAGTACAAAGAAGTCTACCGTGCGACAAACGCTGAGATAGACGAGCTGCGCGAGGAGACGACCGCGAAGATCAAGCTCGCCGTCGCTGAATATGAGAGCAGTGAGATAAAAGATCCCGAGGCGTTGAAACTGAGCCTGACGAGTGTTATCGAACGAGATTTAGTAGAAGCAAAAGTCGAGCAGCAAGAAACCAAAAAAGTCGAAACCGTGCAGAAGTCAAAAGAAGAGGAGGTTCGCGAGCACCTACGTGCATTTACCCGCACAATCCCAATGTTTGTCATGGCAAATGCATCACACGATACGATTACCATCGATAATTTTGACGAGCAGATTAGTGACGAAGACTTCATAGATCTCACCAATATCACCAAAGCAGAGTTTCATAAGCTGCGCGATGGATTTGATTATACCGACGACAGTGGTGCACGCAAGCGCTTCGAAGGCGTGTTTCACAAGTACAAGTTCAACGCCTCGATCGCCGAGTTTGTGGCTGAGAAAAACAAGCGTGCGAATTACTTTGACGAAAGTATCGACGAGGATATCTTTGAGCTTATACCGAACCAAAAGAACAATCAGATTTTTACCCCCAAAAAAGTGGTGAAAATGATGATCGATGGCCTCGAAAAAGAAAGTCCCGTGCTCTTCCAGCGCACCGACAGCACGTTTATAGACTTGTATATGAAATCTGGCATGTACATCACAGAGATTGTGAAAAAGCTTTTTGCCAACACTCGCCAGCACTATAGTAGCGATGCAGAGTGTCTCAAGCATATACTAGAGAACCAAGTATACGGTCTCGCGCCGACCGGAGTGCTACAGGGTATTACACAGAGTTACATATTTGGGTTTGACGACAATCATGATATTAGTAATAAGAACTTTAAGCAGCACGATCTACTGCCAGAAGCAAAAGACGGTACGGCAGCTAAAAAACTTACAGAACTATTTGGGAATGGAGGAGATACTATGAAATTTGATGCAGTCGTCGGTAATCCACCGTATCAAGAAATGATGAACTTAAACAAAATGTCACGCAGTATTTATCCTCAGTTTATCGAGAGTGCGCTGAGTGTTGGTGATAGCGTATCTTTGATCATGCCAGCACGGTGGATGAGCGGTGAAGACGGGCCATATAAAGAGACTAGTGGCCTTGTTGACAAGATGAAGAGCTCCGGAATTAAACGTTTTGTCTTGTATCCAAATTCGCAGGACTTGTTCAATGGAGTTGATATTAAGGGTGGTGTTTGCTATTTTGTTCTCGACAAAAGATACACTGGTGATGTCCACTACTCACTCATCGAACACGGTAAAGAGCACGAGACGCGCACATCCTTTTCTAATAAGCTAGACAGCAATATCATCATTCGTTATCCAGAGCTTACAAGCATTGTAGAAAAAATTGACTACAGCGCCGTAGGCGCGAACTTCAAGGAATCCTTAGCTTCCATGAAGACACTTGTGTCTTCATGGAATCCTTACGGATTCATCTCCGATCTATTCGTAAAAAATAATGAAAAAGTTGAACGAATTAGCGAAAATCGTCAAAAGGATGACGACTGGGAGGTCATAGGTCTGCTGAAAGGTAAACGCGTACGACGCTTCATCCCACAGACTGCGTTAAAGAAAAACTACGAGGGTGCAATGGCCTATAAAGTATTACTTCCGCGAGCGAATGGAAGTGGCGTTTTTGGAGAGGTATTTAGTACGCCAATGCTTGGCGCGCCAATGCTTATAGCTACAGATACTTTCCTACAAGTTGGCCAGTTCGACAATACAAATGAAGCTGAAAGTTTACTGAAATACGTTAAAACAAAATTTTTTCGCGCTATGGTGGGTGTGAAAAAGACTGCAGTGTTCAACTATAAGGACGCATTTATGTTTGTGCCTCAGCAAGATTTTACTAACAATTCCGACATCGATTGGACAAAATCAACTCCAGACATTGATCAGCAACTCTACAAAAAGTATGGACTGAGTCAAGAAGAGATTGACTTCATCGAAACCCGTGTCAAGGCGATGGAGTAGCTATGGTTTTTAGAAAACGACAGATTAGTGTAAATCAGCAGCCAATTTCTGTAAAGCAGGTGAATGGTGAGGACTACATATCACTGACAGATATGCTGAAGAATAAAGATGGTGACTTTTTTGTGGCAGATTGGCTTCGCAATCGCAATACACTCGAGTTTTTGGCGGTGTGGGAAAGTATGTACAACCCAGATTTTAATTATGGCGAATTCGACGTAATTAAAAGTAAAGCTGGGCTCAATAGCTTTAAGATTAGCGTGAAGGAATGGGCTGAAAAAACTAACGCGAAAGGCATTGTCTCGAAAACAGGTCGGTATGGAGGCACCTATGCCCACCGTGATATCGCATTTGAGTTTGGGACGTGGATTAACCCAACATTTAAGCTATATCTCATCAAAGAATATCAGCGGCTTAAAGAAAGCGAAACCAATCAGTACAACTTGGAATGGGATGTACGTCGTATGTTAAGCAAAACTAATTATCAGGTACACACCGATGCTGTGAAAGATAAGATTGTACCCAAGGTTCATTGGAATAAGGGCTTATTTTATGCCGATGAAGCGGATCTACTGAACGCCGCCTTGTTTGGCCAGACTGCAAAACAGTGGCGAGATGCCAACCCCGACAGGGCCTTTAGGGGTGAAAACATCCGTGATAGTGCAAGTATCAACGAACTAATCATTATATCTAACCTTGAAAGCTACAACGCAACCTTAATACACGAAGGTCTAGAGAAAAAAGATAGATTCCTAAAGTTGCAAACTATGGCCCAGTCGCAACGGCTGTCTCTGGATGGGATAGACCCGATTCGCTCACTGAAGAAATTGAATAATCAAACGTATCTTGATGCTGGAGATTAGCAGGCTTAGAAAGTATCTATGAACTCCTTAAGCAACATTGATATCAGCGAAAACCAGCTGCGGAACCGCGGACGCGTGTTGGATATTCTGTTGATCGACCGTACGAGGTATCGACCGAGTAGATTATCAAACATCATCTGGGCGACAGATAGCTACGAGAAGTATGGCAAAGACTACGCACCGAAGAGCCAGATGAGGCACGAACAAATCACTGGCGCTAATGGTAAGCTAATCCAGCCGCGCGCCGCGAAAAGCAAAGAAGAGCAAAAATACCGCACGAAAGAAAAAGCTGAGGTATTCACGCCGCTAAAAATCGTGAAGGAGATGAACCAAGCTATAGACTGGTCAAGCAAAAACTGGCCGACGAGTGCCGACAATTGGGTAGACTATATCCAGGAGCTACGACTTGAGATTACTTGCGGTGAGGGACCATTCATCACTGGCCGATATAATCCCACTGCAAACACTGGTGTAGTGATCGTACCGGCAAATCGTGTTGGGTTTCTAGACCGAAAGCTACAAACAGTGGGTGAATATGTGGCTACAAAAAAAGAATGGTTAGAGTATGCGGAAGTAGCACTAAAAGCAACCTATGGCTATGAGTGGCAGGGTGACAACTTGCTGATAGCCCGAGAAAACGTGCTGCTCAGCATGGAAGATTTCTACAAAGACTTTTGCGCAAATAAACTGAAACTCAAATCTAAGCAAAGTCTCACCGACGAGCAACTAGAGCATTTTGCCGAAATTATCAGCTGGAATATCTGGCAAATGGACGGGCTGAAATATGTGCGGCCGATGTCGTGCAAGCAAACAACTCAAAAGCCAGACCAAGCACCAAAAGACCAACTGTCGCTACTTGCTATCGAAAAGCCGAAAAAGATCGTGGTGGAATGTGAAGGCTGCCGGACGAATAATCCACTTGCTCACAGCGGCGTATACGCCAAGATCAAAGACTGGAACACCGGCAGGTTAGTGCGGTTTGTTGATTTAACATTTAATTCTAAAGATCGAGAAATATAAATGACAATTTACCGATCTTACTCTGATTACACAACGAGAGATGGAAAAGTTATCGAGAGCCTTGGTGAGATATACGTGCACATCGCTATAAAATTTAACTAACTCTTGAATCTGCATAGACACGCTCATTGGGTCGTCTGTTGACTTTGCTGCCGCGGCTTGCTATATTGAATGAAAAGACCGCACGGGACCAGATGGCTCAAACGGTCTTTTTCTTTTGAGTCTTGGATTTGCCTTTCCTTGTTACCTGAAATGGAGGCAGGCTCGTGATGCCGGCGACTTTTTGATAGTATTTCTTTTTTACAGGATTTGTCATTGATGCAGGTTTAGTGAGCAGTTTTTTCTCAAATATCGTGATTAGTTTAGATTCGTATGAATTCTTCTCAAACTTTACGAGTTGGTTGTCTTGATGGTACTTACAGATGGCAGCGTAGCTAAAAATATCTGCTAACTGTATCTCTATGTCATCGTTGAGCTTGTTCGCAAAAGTAACAGATGTAAGTATTTCGCGCACGCCAGAAAAGTCTGGGTTAACACGCTGCCAGTTGGGACTAGCGAGTCGATAAAATGCACTCAGATACAACGAATCACGTTGAGCCGTGGATGACTCGTAGACAATGCGGCCATGTGCGCGATCTTGCGCATATAAAAATGCAAGGTAGTCTAGGAGGACAGCCTCATTTGACCTATTCAGGATAGTGTCTTCACGCCATCCAACGCGAAAAGCCCTAGCCTTGTCTACGACACTTGCAGTAACAAATATTGGCGCTGTCGACAGCAGCTGCAAAAATTGTCTTTCAAATTTATCACCCAACAAGGGATTGTTCTTGAATATAGCAAACTCACCACGACGCTTACCAATCTCTTCTGAGTGAAGAACGACATTCGTCCTGTCCCAATATTTGAAACGCAGCTGATCAGCTTTGATCTTTAGAGCTTCTTGGTGTCCATCCTGGATAATAATACCAACAAGCACAAAGTGTTTTGAATGGTCATTTTTGTGCGGATGACCCGACTCGTCGATAAAAAGTTTATATTGCTTTCCCACACACCCTCCTAGGTGCATTTACAATAGTGCTGTCCTACAGTGCAACTTTGCAAGCTACTATTCAATTATACCACAGATACATACATTTTATTTGACTAAAATCATAGAAATTGATAAGCTAAGCACATCATAAACATAATCGGTGGGCGAAGATTATGACTTTTCATACAACGATACGAGAACTACGAGAACGAGCAGGCGTGAGCCAGCAGGCAGTGGCCGATGCGATCGGCATTGCTCGTGCTACTTATGCGAGCCTAGAGGCCGACAGGCGGCCACCAAACCTAGATGAGATAGAGGCCATCGCAGCATACTATGAGATGTCGCCAACTGAGTTGATTGCTGGTGGTGCGAGTACCGTGAGCGAGCCGATAGCAGAGTATGTACGTGAGCAGCCTACGGAAGAGATAATCCCGCGTGAGATTGACCCGACGGTGAGCCCGGAGAAGCTGCGCGAGGTGCTGCTATATGTCCTAAACAAAGTTGGCGGCAAGCCAAATGTCGGCGAGACGGTGCTGTACAAGCTGCTGTATTTCATAGACATGGATTACTACGAAAAGCACGGTCGCTCGATCACGGGCTTGCGCTACATTCACAATACGTATGGTCCGAGCCCAGTGAGCGACTTTCGTGCGGTAGTGAATGACATGATGGCGCATGGTGAGATGGATATCGTAGAAACGAAGTTTTTCAATAACACGCAGAAGAAGTACTTGTCGCAGACTGTACCTGCGCTGAGTAAGCTCAGCGCGAGTGAGATAAAACACATCGACGAAGAGCTCGAGCGACTGGGAGACAAAAAGGCCAGTGAGATGACCGAACTCTCGCACAAAGATATGCCATGGCTGGCGACGCCTGCCGGCAAAGTGATTGACTACCAACTGGCAATGTACCGTACGACAGCAACGTCGGTGCGCGAGGATGATGGTGTTGAACTTTGAGCAGTCACCGGAATTTGCAAAAGATATCAAAGTGCTGACTAAGCGGTGGCGATCGATTCCAAATGATCTAGAAAATACCAAACGTGCAATCACACCACTTTACGTTCCCATTGCTGGAGTGGATATCAAGGAGCTGCGCGATAGCTTCTTTGCCACCAAGCGTGCTGCGATAGTGGTATCGGGCGAAGACTTCGAAGTAGTCAAAATGCGCTTTGACTGCGCAGTTCTAGGAAATGACAAAAAGACGCGTCTGGTATTCGTCGCCTTTGTGAAAAGCAATACAGTGACTTTTGTCGAGATGTATGCAAAAAATGACAAAGAGCGCGAAGACCCAAAGCGCTACAAGAAATACTTAAATTAAATTCGCACGAGACTAGCACTTCGCGGTGCTGGCGACATCTGGGTTGCCGGTGGGGCGGGTGCGTTTGAGTTCGTAGAAGCTTTTGATGGCGGCAAGCTGGGAGAGGCCGTCCCAGATGGTGAGTGATTCTGAGAGCTCGGGGAGTTCGTTTAGTACTGGGCCAAAGTAGCCTTGCTTTTCACCACTCTCTAGCTCAAAGATGATGGTTGGTACGCCGATATCTTTGCCGACGATGGCGATGGCATCGTCGATGTGTTTCCTCAGGGTTTCGTCGTAGTTCGTGTCGTCGGCTGCAGTCATGAGCGATTCGGGTAGCTCAAGTTGGTTGACGACTACGGCGCGAATGCCTCCGTCGTCGAGCGGGCCACCAAGAATGTGTCGTATCATGCCGCTGGCGGTGTAGCCGTTGATGAGGGGCACATTGTGCTGCTGCTCGGCAGCCAGCAAGATACGCAGCATATGCAAACTATCGCGGTGCGACTGGGCGTGGACGCTCTCGCCATCACGCGCGGAGAGCTCGTCATTCTTTAGCGCGAGGCTAAATGGCCGCCAGTCAATGGTGATGTCTCGATGCGCGCTGACTTGTAGCAGCCAACGACTAGCGATCCAGCTAAAGGGGCAGGATGGGTCAAAGTAAAACGTGACGTTCATACGTACTAGTATATATGAACTACGGTACATAAGGAGGAGATAATAGTGTTTATCCCGACAACGTACTACAATATGATTTATATACGTCGTGAAGTGTAACAGAAAGGCAAATCATGAAAGCAACTCAGCCTGATTCGATTATCAAGTTCATCACCTCAAACGATATGACGTTTGTGATTCCAGTGTATCAGCGAAACTATGTTTGGAAGACAGAAGATTGCGATACGTTGTTTGATGATGTGCTGAGGGGTATCAAAGAAAACAAAAAGCATTATTTTGGGAATATTGTGTTTGACGACGATGGTCGTGACCCATTTACTGGATTTACGCGCTATATTTTGATCGACGGTCAGCAGCGTATCACGTCAACAATGTTGCTGCTGGCGGCGATTCGTGATGAAGAGCCCGACGAAGAGCGGCGACAGCATATCACCACGACATACCTGACCAACGCAAAGGGTTCGGAGAATTTTCGTGTCAAGCTAAAGCAGGTAGAGACTGACCGTGATGTCTATGAGGCAATCGTCGAAAGGCGTATGGATGATATCAGTAAAAATTCGATTATTTATCGCAATTATTATCGTTTTCGCAGCCTCGTCAAAAATGCAAAGCGTGAGCTGGGACTTACTTCAGCAGAGCTGATTTCGGCACTCGACTACCTCCATGTTATCGTGATTGATCTAGAGTCGAAAAATGCTGGCGCAGAGTCTCCTCAGGTAATTTTTGAAAGTATCAATGCAACAGGCGAGCCGCTGTCGACCGCTGATTTGCTGCGTAATTTTCTACTGCTTGAAATAGGCACGGAAAAGCAAGAAGAGTATTACCGCAACTTCTGGCTCACCATCGAAAAAAACGTTGGCAATGAAAATATTAGTGACTTTGTACGTCGATATATCACCCTTCATTCAAACGAAGATGTCAGGAAAGACACCGAGTACAAAGTGTTTAAAAATAAATACAAAGATTATTTTAGCGATGCCGAAGAAGCGATTCGAGAGCTAGCTAAATACTCCAAATACTATCGGTGGATCAAGCGCCCAGAGTCGACAGGCAGTGAGCAACCTAAGACGAGTGCGATGTTGCAAGATGTTGACGACCTTCGTATGCTCCCAGCAACGCCGGCAATCATGTGGTTGTTGGAAAAAGCAGACACCGGCAGTATTAGCTTTGACGATGTCAATAACACGCTCGAAGTCATTAGTTCTTGGTCGTTCCGCGCTCGTATCACCAACATCATTAGCACGGGTGAAATTGGCGGGATATTGACGACGAAAATACTCGAGTTATTTAAAAACAAAAAAGATGACCAGACGCCCTATGCAGACTACCTATGGTTTGAGCTGTCTAACTATCGACTTCGCGATATTTATCCAAATGACGATGTATTTAGGGAAGCATTTGTGCGATACGATTTTTACAAAACATATCGTCGGTATGTGCAGTACAAGCTGGCTTCGGCAGTCTCTCATGACCAGACCGAAGTGGTGCTGGAATCTATTGAGCACATCATGCCGCAGACGCTGCGTTCGGACAAATGGCCAGGTGTTTCGGTCAGTGAGCATGCAGAGTGGGTCAATACCATTGGCAACCTGACGCCGCTCAATATGATCGACAACCCTGCAGCAAGCAACGGTTCGTTTGAAGACAAAAAGCCGTACTTGAAAGCGTCTGACTGGCAGATGACGCGGGAGATTGTTGATGGTGAGAGGGCGTATGATGAGTGGGGTATCGCATCGATACAACACCGTGCGGCGTATTTGTCGGATCATGCGGTGAAGATCTGGAAAGCGCCTGCTGATCGAACGAGACCGATCGAGCTTGTCAAAAACGACAAGCATGATCGACTCAAGAAATTTGTCGAATGGATCGAGGAGTTTGGCCTGCCGTATATTGTGCTCGACAGAGATAATTCGGTGAATACCTGTGTGCGATTTACGACTGACTATATGGACGCGTTGATACCAAAGCGAGCTGAGCAAAATGGGGGATGGAGAAACGGTAGAGCGTTTTATTATGAGCTGAAGAGTGACGCAACTGGCTGGGCGAGGGTGAGCCTAGCGTTTAATTCGCAGCAAACGACAGAAGAGCAAAAATTGGGTCAGGAGGTAGTCATGCGCTACCTGAACAAATACCCACCAAAAAGTTCATGGATATGGCACAGTCCTCACGGGTGGACGCTGGAGTATGACACAAGTGAAGACGACCTCAAAGATAGTTTGAAGAAGATTTTGGAGGAAGAAATCCCTGCTTTGGAGAACGACTTGGCGGAGTCGAAGCAGCGGTGTGCGACAAAGAGAAATATGGTATGATTAGCGTAGATGAATAAGTTTGCTCGGGCAAAAAAACTGACGTTTTTCAACAACAAAGGTGGTGTTGGCAAAACGACGCTTGCGTTTAACACGGCCGTCGAGTTTGCGAACAAAGGCTACAAGACAGTACTGATAGATCTTGACCCGCAGTGTAACCTGACCCGACTGGCACTCGGTGAGGAATACTATGAGAATACGCTTTTTTCTCACCTTTCAAAAACAGTCTACGATGTGCTTTCTGGAGTCATAAATGGTGGCGGCGATATCGATACGAGCTTCGAGTTCGAGCTTGTCAAGGCATCACCCAAAAACCTTTCGTTGCTCCGCGGTGATCTCCGACTTTCGGACTACGAAGAGCTGCTCGCTACGGCGTTTAATAACGCTGCGGCCGGTAACCAAAATGGCTACTTTGTCACCAGCGCAATCGATCGTCTTTTGCGAGAAAAGGGTATGTCTGACGAAGTTGATATATTTGTGATCGATACGTCGCCGACGATGGGACGACTCAACCGTGTCATACTGCTTGGTACCGATTACTTCACGGTGCCAATGAACCCCGATGCATTTAGTCTGCAGGGCATCGAAAATCTGGGAGTCAAGCTCGAAGAATGGAAGCGAAACTGGCGAGATACCGGCAAAGCGCTGAGCGGCAATACCGAGACACAATACGTGCTGGGCGGCGAAGCGCTTTTTATCGGCTATATCCTGAACTCGTATAATGTCTATGCCGAAAAGCCAATCAAGGATCACCAGCAGTGGATTGATCGTATCCCAAAAAGTGTGCGTGAATATCTGTCGGAACGTCACAGTAGGAATGGGTTAGTGGCGCGAAGCCATGAACAGCCGTTACATATCATCCAGGATTATGGCATGATTCCGGCTCTTTGCCACCAAAAAGGCGAAGCGATATTCGACATCGATGCTTCAAAACTAAAACCAGGTACCTATGACAATTTAGAAAAATCAAAACAAGAGTTTGATGAGCTTTCTGACAATATTCTTGGTATTTTAGAGAGGTATTAGGTTGCCATGACAGTGAACCGCTCGTTACTTAACCGTGCTTTATCAACCGATGCAGTGGTGAGTCGTGGTGCGATGAAGGAACTACGTGCTCATCAGTATCGGTATTCCAATGCCGAGGCAAAGCATATGTTGGCGCTATTGCCACTTCCGAGTGACATACGAGATGACGCTCGTCGGTTTGAAGTTTTTTTGCGAATCATGGCTCTCGTTGGGTGGGTGAGGTCTGCCAGGAGCCACCGATCAGAACTACTCGACCTCGTTTGGGTAGGAGTAGTGCATCCACAGGGCACAGTGCGCCAGGCAGCACGTCGGCTGCTCGAAACAGTGCGTACGTCTTGGAGTGTATTTGATGATGATACAGTCGAGCAATATCTGGCAATTCTTGCTCAGATCGAGTCGTTGCTCAAAAAATATGTGCCACGCAATCGTCCATCTAGTATCGAGAAAGCGCCGCCTTCTGTGTATAAAACACTGTCGCTCATGTGGTATGACATTACAGATATTCCGATAGTTGAGCGGTCGATTGACAGAGAGCAGCGCATGATAGAGCACGACGTATTGCCCTATGTTGAACCGCAGGGAGAAGATAATCCGACAACATACCAACTCGAAGACTGGCAAAAGCACCTAGAGGAGTATGTCGTGTGTCGAGACCCAAAAAAAGTTGCAACACAGCTCAGGCAGTTGCAGGTTGCTGCCGAAAAGCAGCTCAAGTGGGCACTCGATACGCTTGGCAAAGACTCTCTATACAAAAAAATCATGTTTCATGCGCAGTTTGGAGAGAGTGATGCACTATCTACTATTGTTGTAACCGCGGTTCAATCTGAGCTCGTATCGGCACGCACAGAACCTGAAGCAATGCTCACGATGTTTCGGCTGAGTAAGCTCGCGCGCGCGGTACAGCATATCGATAACAACTACGTGCAAAAAAGTCGGGCAGGGACGCCGTTTTCGCGAATTATTACTGATGCAATTTATTACGAACTTGATAACATGCAACCAAAAAAAGTTGTGCTCGATGATGTTGTCGAGGCGCTGGTGAATGCGCGTCGGAGCATCGATACGCTTGGTGTTTATGTCAAGAAAGCAGCTCGGAAGTCGGCTACCGAATGGGAGCGGTTCTGTAAGCAACACGGTATACTGAGTGAAGAAGCACACTCGGGTATTTGCAGTAATGACGAGATCGTAGAGATGGTATATATACTGCACTATATCGTCGATAAATTTACGATGGATTATAAACACTTGATTCGCACACCTCCTGAAAAAATCGCGGCTGGCTTGGCAAGAGTCTTCACCACGCAGCATCCATGGTTGTCGATACCTGGTACTGAGGCGCAAGCACTTGCGGAGTTTGGCGGTTGGAAAAATGCCTCGAGCTTATCGAGCGTCGTCCACGATTACCAGTACAGGATTAGGTGTGCTTCACAGGATCCGTCGATACTGCTGATCGTGCGTTGTTACGATGACCTTGAGTTTGCGGACAAGGTGGAGTAGGCTATGAACGAAATTATTTGTCCGCACTGCAAAAAAGCCTTTCAGGTCGACGAGGCAGGGTTTGCTGATATTGTGCGGCAGGTGCGCGACGAGCAGTTTGCGAGTGAGCTGCACGAGCGCGTCGCCATGCTGGAACGTGAAAAGCAACATGAGGTGAATCTAACAGAGGAAAAAACCCGCAGTGAGATGCAAAAGACACTTGCAGGGCTGCAGGCGCAACTGGCAGAACTGCGAGCCAGCAAAGACGCCGAGCTCGCAGCGGCTCGTGCACAAAAAGACATGGCAACCGCGCAACTTGAGTCTACTAAAGCCGCAGAGATAGCCGAACTGAAGTCGAAGCTTGCAGCCGTAGAAACTGAGAAAAAACTAGCGGTCACCGAAGCCGTCGGTAAGGTCGAAAAAGAACGCGACACACTCGCGAACGAACTGCGCGCCAAAGACACCGAGCAAAAACTGCTTGAGTCGTCACTCAAAGAAACCTTCGCCCATGAGCTCAAAACCAAAGACGAAATGATTGCTTACTGCAAAGACATGAAGGCCAAACTCAGCACCAAAATGGTCGGTGAGACACTGGAGCAACACTGCGAAATAGAGTTTGAAAAACTGCGTGCCACGGCGTTTCAGCGTGCAAGTTTCGGCAAAGACAACGACGCCAGCAGCGGCAGCAAAGGCGACTACATATACCGCGAAACTGACGAATACGGCACCGAAATCATCTCTATCATGTTTGAAATGAAAAATGAAGGTGATGAAACCGCTACGAAGAAAAAGAATGAAGATTTCCTGGCAGAACTCCACAAAGACCGCGTGCAAAAGCAGTGTGAATACGCTGTGCTGGTGAGTCTGCTCGAAGCCGACAGCGAGCTTTACAATACAGGTATCGTCGACATCTCACACAGGCACGCGAAGATGTACGTGGTGCGCCCGCAGTTTTTTATACCTATCATCACGCTGCTACGCAATGCTGCCATGAACACGTTGCAGTACAAATCTGAACTCGCACTGGTCCGGGCGCAAAACATCGACGTGACGAACTTCGAAACTCAGCTGAACGATTTTCGCGATTCGTTTGGGCGTAGTTACCGACTGGCATCGGAGCGATTCCAAGACGCCGTGGCGAGCATCGATAAATCCATCGCCTAGCTGCAAAAAACTAAAGAGAACTTACTAAAGTCCGAGGATCATTACCGCATAGCCAACAACAAAGCCGAAGACCTCAGCGTCAAAAAATTGACGCGTGGTAACCCCACCATGCAGGCTAAATTTGATGATTTGAAAAAGACTGATCGCTAACGACGAGCGAGGCGGTTTTTTGCAACAATAACGAGTGATCCACTCATGAGTAATGCGAGGGTGCTAACGATGAGTGGGAGGTTACTGCTGCCAGTTGGAGCAAGGCTACTCGGTGTCGATGCTGCTGCGTAGACAAAGGTATGTGTGGCGCCGGTTGCACCAATCGTAATATCAGCTGGTGATGGGGTGGTGAAGCCGGCGATTGCTGGTGGTGTGAGGGTGAGGGTGTCTCCGAGTCGATAGTAGATAGCGAGATTGAGCGATGGGTTTTGGCCGATCGTGTAGTCTGTTGTCGTATCTGAGGTTTTGATCGACGAGGCCTGCAGTGAAGCGCCTGCGCTATCGAGATAGTTGATAGTGAGCGGTGCGGCATCAATCAAGTGACCGCCAGGCAGCCAGATCATCTCATCGGCAATATACTCTGGGGCTTCACTTGCAAAATCATGGAGGCTATGTGGGTTTGACGGATCTGCTAAGATGAGCCGCGTGAACCATGTTGCGTTGGTCCGGGCCGGCTCAGTGGCAGCAGTTGGCCAGTCACTGCCCCAAGGGTTTTGGCCGGTAAAGGCGTAGTCGTTGATGGTAGTGATAGTCGACGGTATGGTGACGCTGACAAGTTTGTTGCCTGCAAAGGTAGCATCGTCTAGTGAGGTCAGCCCGGTGCCGAGCGTAACACTAGTGAGCTGGTTTTGGAAAAAGGTGGTTGCACCAAGTGAGGTCACGGAGTTGGGGATTGTGACTGAAGCCAGTCGATTGTTGGAAAAGACATCATCACCGATTGTTGTGAGACCATTGTTGAGGCTGAGCGACGTCAGATTGTTATTGGCAAAAGCTGAGTAGTTGATGGTTCTGAGCGTGGAGGGAAGGGTGAGGCTGGTGAGATGGTTGAGGCCAAATGCCGAAAAACCGATATCAGTAATGCCTTCGTGCAGAGCGATCGATGACAAGTTGTTGACATAAAAGGCTTGGTCATTGATGGTGGTGAGGCCTGTCGAGAGCGTTACATTTGTGAGGCCGGCTCGCATGAAGGCGCCGACACCAAGCGTAGTGACTGAGTTTGGCAGCGTCACCGTACCAAGCGAATTGCCATAAAACGCATTAGTATCAATCGTGGTGAGATTGTTGCCAAGGAAGGTGACGCCCGTCAGATTTTTGTCACGGAACGCCGCAAGACCAATGGTAGTAATCGGCGTGCCACTGATGCTTGCAGGAATATCTGGGTTGAGCGCGCAGGTGGTGGCGTCATAGTTTGTGATTGTACTTCCAGACACAGTGAAACATGAGTCGGCGACTGCAACCGCGCTGGCACTTCGAGTTGATGCTCCTACGCCAAGTACCATACCCAGCACTGCTATACTTGCCAACAATACACCTCGTTGCACTACGCCGCTCCTCCATTTGTACTATTGCATATCATTTTACCATAAGTGGCATAGAAATAATCAAAAGACTTATAGCCAGCATAACCCCAGGTAACTGTGAGATAATAGACTACAAAGAGGAGGAGTGCCGTAATGAAGCATATGCAAAAAATTGTTCCTAATCTGTGGTTTGGTAGCAACGCTGAGGCTGCAGTACATTTTTATACAGAGATATTCCCGGACAGTACGATCGGCAGTATGATGCATTATCCGACCGAAGGATTGCCTGAATTTCAGCAACCGATGGCTGGGAAAGTGTTGACCATAGAATTTGAGCTGAGCGGCTATAGGCTCCTTGCGGTCAATGGTGGTGATGAATTTGCGCCCAATACGGCAATTTCATTCATGCTGAATTTCGATCCATCACACATGGAGAATGCTCGCGAGCAGCTCGATGTACTATGGGAAAAACTGGCAGATGAAGGTGAAATACTCATGCCACTTGGTGAGTATCCATTTAGCCCACGCTATGGTTGGGTGCAAGATAAATTCGGATTTTCGTGGCAGTTGATTTTGACAAATCCTGAAGGCGAGCCGCGGCCCTTTATTGTGCCGAGTTTGATGTTTGCAGGCGCCAACCAAAACAAGGCCGAGGAGGCGGTGAAGCTGTATGTTTCGACCTTTGGTGATAGTAGACGCGGTACGACTGCTCCATATCCAGCACAGACAGGCCCTGCGAAGAAAGGCTCGGTTATGTTTGCAGATTTTAGATTAGAGAGCCAATGGTTCGCTGCGATGGATAGCGGTGTCGAGCAGCAGGTGGCGTTTGACGAGTCGGTATCGCTGATTGTGAACTGTGCAGACCAGGCGGAGATCGACCGATTGTGGGATGCGCTGTCGGCGGATGAGTCATATGGTCAGTGCGGGTGGCTGAAAGACAAATATGGGGTGCGCTGGCAGATCGTGCCGAGTACCATGGGTGAGTTGCTCAGCAAAAACCCTGCGGCGATGCCCGCCATGATGCAGATGAAAAAGATTATCATAAAAGAGTTAGAGGAGGCAGCATAATGACAGAAGCAAAGACACTCGAGGGCATGTGTGAGAGCTGCATGATGCCGTTTAAGAAAGATCCCAAAGGCATCGAGCGCGAGGACGCAAAGAACTGTAGCTACTGCTATCGCGACGGCAAACTGTGCTACGAAGGTAATGACGTTAAGGAGTTTAAAAAAGCGATGATTGACGATATGGTGAGTCGAGGTGAGCCGAAACTAAAAGCACAGTTCTTTGCTTGGATGGCGGGCTTTGCACCGCGTTGGAGGAACAAATAATGGATATTCTATTGAGATTAGTGATCGCAGGTGGCATCATGGGATTACTCGATTTTGTGTGGTTGGGATATATTGCCAAGGCGTTGTATCACAAAGAAATGGGCACGATATTACTTGAGAGGTTCAATATGGTGCCTGCGCTGATTTTCTACGCGATATACGTCGTTGGCGTAGTGATGTTTGTCATAAATCCTGCGCTCGAAAAGCAGTCGCTCCTGCACGCACTTGGCTACGGTGCATTATTTGGGCTGGTTGCGTATGCGACGTATGATCTGACGAGTCTCGCAGTGATAAAAGGATTTAGCACCAAGATTGTGGTGATCGATATGCTGTGGGGAATGGCAATTACCGCAGCAGTATCGGGCGGAACGTATTTGGCGGTACGACAGTGGCTGAGCTAGCCGAGCTGTTTTTGTGGTCGCTGGCTGCGGCTGTGGTGTGGCAGAGTATGGTGTTTTTGCTTGCTACGCGTCTCGGGCGAGTAGACGTGATCGATGTAGGGTGGGGGCTAACGTTTATTGTCATTGCCCTAACACTGATGTATCTGCAGCAGCCAGTACGTAGCGTTGGTGTAGTGGTTGTCGTGATGGTGAGCGTGTGGGGTGCGCGACTTGCCTGGCATATCGGTCGCAGATTTGCTCGTAGTAGCACGCAAGATCCACGGTATACTGCACTCGTACGACAGTATTCGCCGCGGACATATTGGCTGCAGGTATATGGACGTATCTATATAGTGCAAGCGGTTTTGGCGACGATCGTCAGCCTGCCGGTGATGGCTGTGATGCTTATGCGACCAGACTGGAATGTCTGGGTTTGGACGGGTCTTACCGTATGGGCGGTGGGATTTGCGTGTGAGGTGGTAGCTGATGCGCAGTTAAAGAAGTTTCTGCGTACTGCCAAAAAGAACGATCTGATGACGCAGGGTTTGTGGCGGTATTCTCGTCATCCAAATTATTTTGGGGAGATGGTGCTGTGGTGGGGGCTAGCAGTGATGTCCTTTGGCGGCCAGTACTGGTGGGCTGCTATACTAGGCGCGCTGGTGATTTCTGGACTGCTGCGTTTTGTGTCGGGTGTGCCACCAGCCGAAGCGCGGGCTGCGAGCAAACGAGGATGGCAGCGCTACAAAAATACGACGCCGGTACTTGTGCCTTGGCCACCAAAATCAGTCAATCACGATCGGTAGCTCGTCTTCACTCAGTTCCATGATCTGCATGAAGCGATCGAGTTGCTGAAATTTGCAGTAGGGAATAGCAACTCCATTGGGAGTGTAGATACGATAATAGTGGTCAAAGTGACGCACTTCGCCCTTGAAGGTTTTTGCAGTCGTAGGCTGGTCGATACGCCGTATATACCAGCTTTGATGGTGATCGAGAATTCGTTTGATTTTGGCGTAGTGATTAAATGGCATATGACTCTCCGGGCGGAAGGAGCGTAATGCATGGGCGGTGAGTTCTGAGGAAGCTACGCAAAATCTTGTAGGTATCGAGGTCAAATGCGCCGCCAATCTCGTGGTAGCTATCATCCTCGCTGTTATGAATGCCTTGCGGGATCCATTGGTCGATAATCAAGGTGCGCACTGCGCTGAGGGCTACGGCGATTTTCGACGCGTAGGGCCAGCTTTCGAGCTTGATGCGCTCAAGCGCTAACTCTACGCGCGCATTGTAAGATTCTGCAGACTCCTTGCCAGTGCACGCTCCACGGCATAAGCCAAGTTGTGAACGAAAACAGGCGCCGGATGACTTTTCTAGGCCGAGCAATTTTGGACACAGTTGGTAGGTGCGGCCGATGCTGTCCAGTTCTTTTTTAGCATGCTGCTTGGAGGTAAATACTCCATATACTTGCTTGAGACCTACGTACTGGCTAAGATCGTGACTCTCAATTGAAAACGTGGTGTACTCGGCTTCGTCGTGCTTGATGATGCAATGCTGCGACTTGGTGCGACGAAGTTTGCGGTTAAAGAGTGGTTGGAGTTCTTTGACTTTAACGGACTCAAGCAGGAGGGCTTCGAGCTCGGTCTCGGTTGTCACGAAGCTGACGTTGTGACTCTGCAGCGACATCTTCATTTCTTTTGCGATACTGGTGGCGCTGGTGAAGTGTGAGCGGACTCGCGCACGAATATTGACACTTTTCCCTACGTAGAGTGGCTGCCCCTTGTCGTCCTCAAAAATATAGATGCCGTACGTTTCGGGAAGCGCTAGGATCGTCTGTTCGCTGACGTGTGGTGGGAGGGATTTGGTCTTGAGCTGCAGGGCAAGATTGTCGGAGAAATTCGGTATGCCTTTTTGGGCGATGGTGTGCATGACGTATTGGTACATCGCATGCGCATCATCGTAGGCGCGGTGGCGGTTGGTGGTGGTGATGCCGTGACGCCGGATGATAGCTTCGAGACTATGACCACGATGCTCGGGCCAGAGTGCGCGCGACATTTTGACCGTGCAAAAGAGCTTTGGTTTGAACGCGAAGCCGGCAGCAGCAAATTCGTTGCGCAGGAATGAATAGTCGAACAAGACATTGTGAGCCACAAATATTGCGCCGTCTAAAAAGCGATAGAGCTCGTCGGCAATATCAGAAAAAAATGGCGCATGCGTGAGCTCGTCGTTAGTTATGCCCGTGAGCTGAGTGATCCAGTAGGGAACGGGCGTACCGGGATTGACCAGAGAGACGTATGTGTCGATGATTTCTCCATCAACAACCTTGATGGCGGCAACTTCAATACATCGGCCACGCGGACCATTGCCGCCGTTGGTCTCGATATCGACAAACACAAATGTTTGAGAAGGGTCCATCGTATTATTATAACTGGCGAGCAGGGTAGTTGACGCTATACTGGAGAGAGATAAGGAGGCGAATATGCCAGAAAATAAAACCAAACCAACGGCCGTTCCGGTAGAAGAGTTTTTGATGACAGTAGGTGAGCAGCGTGCGAGCGAAGCGCGTGTATTGATAGGTATGATGCAGGCGATTTCTGGCGAGCCGCCTATCATGTGGGGGCCTAGTATCATTGGATTTGGGCGGCAGCACTACAAAACAGATGCGGGCCGAGAAGGCGATATTGGGCTGCTGGGATTTAGCCCACGCAAGACTGCACTCACGATTTATTTCTATGAAGGGTTTGATCGATACGGCGAAGAGCTAGCTCGACTCGGCAAACATAAAGCGAGCAAGAGTTGTCTCTATATCAATACACTGTCCGATATTGATCTGAATGTGCTCCAGGCAATGCTCCAGGCATCGTATGATGTAGCGGCCAAACCAAAAACTCATGGACATTCGGTTGATGCGTATATCGCCGCTATACCAGCCGCTGCCCGGCCGCGTTTTGATGAGCTACGAGAACTCGTAACGTCAGAGCTGCCCCAGGCACATGAAGTAATGAGCTATGGCATTGTCGGTTACAAGCTAGACCCGAAGAAGCGCGCGGTGGTATTTATCTCTGGCTGGAAAGATCACCTCGGGGTGTACCCGATTCCAAAGGACGCGCAGCTGCAAAAAGAGCTTGCGCCACACATAAAGGGCAAGGGTACGCTGTGGTTTATGCTTGATGCGCCGCTGCCAAGAGAGTTGATTCGTCGCACTGTCGTATCGCTTGCTGAAAACACATACTGAGACACGGTCTCTTGTCGCTTGCGCTTAACAGGTGTATGCTAGAAATATCAAATCTAACAATCGTAAAAAAGGAAATCACTTTCGATGAGAAATAAATTACTCATTACCGCAGCTATCGTGGTGGGGCTGGCGTCTATCGCCTACGCTGCATTTGCACAGATACTCACTATCAACGGTACCGGTACGGCAACGGGTAACTGGGACGTCAAAATTCTCAGCATCACACCTGTCGCACAGACGGGCGCGACTGATCACGCAAATACGCCAACGTTCACGACTACCAGTGCGACATTTAATGTTGATCTCGCGTATCCTGGTGCAACATCAAGCTACGACATCGTCATTAAGAACGCTGGCACAGTGCCAGCAAAGCTCAGTAGTATCACTGACTTGACGGCCATCAATGCTGCTGCACCTGTCGACATCAAATACGCTGTGACTGGTGTTGCCGCAAACGACACACTTGCGGCTGGCGCACAGGTGACCGCTCGTGTGACAGTGAACTGGCAGTCAACTGGCTCGTCAAATATCCAGACGCAGTCAAAAGCCGCTACTATCGAGTTTAACTACATTCAAAACACCTAAACGAATCTAGGCTACGGACGCCCCTGGTAGGTCAGGGGCGTTTTGCTTTACGCAGGTTGCGAGTTAGGCTATACTGACACCAGAGAAAGCACAAGCGTCTCTTGTTTGATATGAAACATAAAATTCTACCAATCCTCATCGTCATTGTCTGCGCCGCTTCTGTGGCGTATGCGTCGTTTGCGAGTACGCTGAATGTCAGCGGTACGGGTACAGCGACAGGTAACTGGGCGGTGGAAATAATTAGCATCACACCAACTGGACAAGTGGGCGCAACTGATGCGCCAGCTCCATCATTTACGGCCACTTCAGCAACGTTTAGTGTGAATCTCGCTTATCCAGGTGCTACCTCGAGCTATCAAGTTGCCATCAAAAACAAGGGGAATATCAACGCCAAGCTCAGCACAATTACTGATTTAACGACAATCAACAGTGCCGCACCTGCTTATATCACCTACGCTATCAGTGGCGTAGCGGTAAATGATACCTTGGCGCCAAATGCTACTGCTACTGCGACTGTCACAGTAACGTGGGCATCGAGTGCTACGACAAATCCAAGCGGTGCGTCAAAGGCTGCCACAATTGCCTTTAATTATATTCAGAATTAATTGAATCAACCATAAGCGAGGGGGACAGAGGGCACCGTGAGAGCGCGTCGTGAGAATCACTGGGCTGTCTTGCGTCAGATCGCGCTTTTGCTAGCGGTGCCAGTGTTCGCTATGAGCACGGTCTATGCGCTGTTTAGCCAGCAGCTGTCAGTAAATGCAATAACCGATAGCGTGTCGTATGTGTCGAATCAGTATCTACTCATGACGTATACAAAGAATGCGAGCTTGGCTGGGAGCCTATGGACCTATAGCATGAATCCCGTCACGATAAAAAACAACGGTGCGACATCGGTTACGGCTTGGCAGGTGACGTTTACAGTGCCAGCAGATGCGCCAGTGCCGACGTGTCCATCCACTGTTATCTGTACAAAGGCTGGTACGACAGTGACCGTCAAAAACGGTGCAGGCAATGGTACGATTGCGAGCGGTGGCAGCGTGACATTTACCCTGTCGTTTACTTCAGCAACGGCTAACTATGTATTAGAGAACGTGAATATATCTGGAACGTTCTCAACGACGTACCAAGCGATTACAGGGCTCACAGTCAATATCGTTCGTGGCGCGCGCTCAGGCGGTAAGTTTCCGCTCACCATAACGATTACAAACAATTCAGGCCAGTCTATTAGCGGCTGGCAAGTTGCGATTCCAACTACGCGGACGTGTACCTCAACAGTGCCGGCGGGCGTAACGTACACATGCACCACTACATTCTTGACCTATACGGGGGCTGCAGTTGCGATTGCTAGCGGTGCACAGTACCAGTTCACGACATCGGTCACCTATGGGTCGGCAAAGTGGAACATCACCGGCTACACAGTCAGGGGGCGCGCCTAGTGTTTCGTAAACTCTATCAGGTCAAGCCGCAGGCATGGGTCCTCTCTATCGTTGCAATGGTGGCGATTGTGGTGCCAATGATAGTGCAGCAGTTTGACGTAATCGATGCTACCGTATCTACCGCATATGTCCAGCCTGCACTAGCTGTGCTTGTAGCAGTCACGGCTGGTGCAATGATGCGGGGACAGCGCGATAGGGCACGGCACAAGCTCGATACGGGGCTGATGATTGGTTCAGTGATCGCCGTATGGTTCGTAGTGTACTTTGCATCAGGCTTGATCGTGACGTATGTGCATAACGCCGTAGCGCTCAGCTGGGTGACGATAGCAAAAAATCTCCTGACGTTTGGTCTCACCGCTGCCGCGGTAGAGTATGTGCGCTACGCACTGATGCAGCAAGGTGGTCGGCGTAATGTTGTGTGGTTTGGGGTGCTCGTTAGTGTGCTGCTTGCCGTACAAGATCTTAACGTTTCTCAGTTTCAGGAGCTTCACTCAGCTTCTGATCTCATAAAACTCAGCGTGTCGAGTGTGTTGCCGGCACTCGCCCACAGTCTGCTGCTGACGTATCTTGCTATCACTACAGGACTAGGGCCGCAGTTAACGTATCGTTTGGGTGTGATCGCGATCATGTATATCCCACCTGTCATCCCCAAGTATGACTGGTATCTCACGGGGATAGCATGGCTGCTACTGGTGGTCGCAGTGTATGTATTTGTCGATCGCACGAAACGAGAGTCGGTGGATCGCCAGCGACGAGTACATCATACCAGGCGTGCGACAGACGTGATGTTCTTTGTATGTATGGGGGCCCTCGTACTGTTTATGATCGGTGCATTTTCGTATCGTCCTCAGGCGATTATGAGTAATAGTATGTATCCGGTGTTTAGTCGCGGCTCTATCGTTATCGTACAAAAAGCTAACGCTGTAGACGTAGCGAAAGGTGATATCATACAATATGAAGCACATGGTCGTTCGGTCACGCACCGGGTCATAGCGGTCGATATAGCCGAAGATGGATCGGGCAGCAAAGTATTTTTCACAAAAGGCGACAATAGCCCGAGCGTCGATGAGCAAGTCAAGCCAGATCAAATTGTTGGGATTATCCGCGCGCAAGTGCCATACATTGGGTATCCGACAGTATGGTTGCGTGAAACAGTAAAATAACACTAAAAAAGGGGAGGGCATGCGCAAGGGAAGCGAGACAGCAGCAAAAGCCAAGCGGCCGATAGGGCTCGTAGTGCTAGGGCTTGTTTTGCTGGCGATTGCCTTTGGGTTGCTTTACGATCTCTACACCCGTAAGACGAGCGAAACGGTTGTGACGCCCGCGGCGTATCACTATACCGTGAAGCAGTCTGTTGATACGGAGATAGCCTATTTCAAAAGCAGTTTTTATGGTGACACTCCAGGGACAACGAATACTGCCTATGTAGCAGATCTCACTGATACGATCGATGCGACACTTCGCTACTCGTATAAAGCAGAACAGCCTATCGCACTCACAACAATGTACAGCGCAACCGCGACGGTGCGCGAACGATTTGCGAGTGGGAGTGACGGAAAAGACATCGCCAACGTGTGGTCAAAAGAATATCCGCTCCTAAAGCCAGTGACAAGCACTGTCACAACATCTGAGCTTGAATTCGCTCCACAGGTCACCGTGCCATTTAGTGAATACCGCAAGATTGTCGATCAGCTCAAGACATCGCTAGCACTGCCGGCCACCTCTGAGCTCGTGGTGACATTTATGGTGCGAGTATCGGGAGCGGTTGACGGTACTCCATTTGATGACATTCGCATGTCGACTATCACAGTGCCGCTCGACCAGCCAGTGTACAAGCTCGCGCCCAAGTTTGAGAAAGAAGACACCAAGCAGGTAGTGACCCAAGCAGCCAAAACAGGCCAGGATATGATGCAGGTCTATGAGCGAATTGGCGCGGCGGTTGCGGGGGCTTTGGGTGTGCTTGCATTGGTGTACGGCATGCGTAAGCAAATCTTTAAGTCGCCGTATCAGCGTGAACTCGACAAGATTTATCGGTATCATAGTGGGCTCATCATCAAGTCATCGCCACACCTCGATTTGAGTCACAAAACAACAGTGCCAGTCGAGTCATTTGATGATATCTTGAATCTAGAAGAAGAGCTAAAGTCACCGATCGTTGCGAGCCCTGTGGGAGGGACCGCAACGCGATTTATGATTATCCATGGCGATATCATTTATATGTACCTACTCGGTAAAATCGAAAAAGAGCAGATCGACAATAGCCGCTCTATCGAAGAGATCGAAGCATTTATCGAAGGCCATAAGTCTGCGGTCAAGAAAATTACTGTCGAGCATCACACCACGCAAAAGAAAAAATAGCGCTACTCAGTAGCTGCGGTACGAGATGAGTTGGGTTCGGTGATAGGGTGACGAAGCTTGTCGCGTTCGTTCATTTCGCGGAGGAGTTTGCGCATTTCGAGAATGGCTCGCTGCGAGCGGTAGGTCGTAATCGCGTTGATAAGATAGAGGATTGTTATGAGAATTGATACGACACTGAGACCAATCATGAAGGGCATGAGAGGCTGCAAGATCGCGTTGATATCGAATAGTCCACCAGATGACCCTGGCGAGTTAGAGTTGCCGAGAAGATCATTGATTTGCTGGAGAGTAGCTGAGTCCATGTTACTCAGTATACTGCCTCAGCGTTGCGACGACCATACCCCTTATGGTATGCTAGTTTCAGATAAGCAATAGGGAGAATAGAGATGGAA
>CAZHUZ010000008.1:0-6104 GCA_964535835.1 uncultured Candidatus Saccharibacteria bacterium
CACCAACGAAAAATGAGATCGCATAGATCTCATTTTTCGTTGGTAAACATAGATTAACTAAGGTGAAGCGTAACGCTGCGCGGACTCTATAGTCCACAAATCAACCAGTCGATAGCGACCAGTACGATTAACAACTGATGTCGACACTTGGATTGACTTAACGGATGGTGAGGTCACATAGTGAAGCTGTGGTTGATAGAGCGCAATCGCTGGAGTATCTTCAAGCCACGCATTGGCAAAAAGATCATATTTAGGCAAACGCGCGCTCAACTCTAATCGTAATTGAGCACTGGCAAGAGCGTCGCTAGCAATACTTGACTTATAGTTAGATAGGTTGAGGCCGCGTGGATCTGCCTGAGATGTATGCCAATATGCAAATACATCAGGGTCTGCCCCCAGCTCCAACTCATACACTAATACATCATAGTTACGGGGCACGATCACCGTTTGCTGGAAAGCATCTGGGTTGAAAAGCGTCATTACGACAGTAGCGCCGACTGCTTCCCATTGTTTTTTCAATTGTTCGGTAATGACTGGATAATCACCTGTCTTGATACTAACGAGGTTTATTGTCAATGGCTTGCCGTCTTTGCTTCGTTTGCCAGACGCGTCAGCTTTCCAGCCGGCTTGATCGAGTAGCTCTGCGGATTTTTTGCTATCAAAACCTGCTTGGCGTTTCGTAGCCATAGACGGTAATTGATTGGTCGTCAAAGGACCTTCGAGCACCGACGCATAGCCTCCGAGATTTTTGATAATTGCTTTACGATCTGTAGCTTGGAGAAATGCTTTTCTGACAGTTTTGTCAGCAAAAATTGGCGAATCATTATTGAAAAATGCATACATACCATTGAGCATCAGTGTCCGATATACGATATCATCAGGGCGTTCGTGGACGATGTCAGCTACTTCTTTGCTCGTAAAGTCTGTACCTGCATTTATTTCTTGCTGCAGTAATGCTTTTTTGATTTGAGAAGTTTCTTTAAAAACGTGCAGCTGAAACTTATCAAGTTTTGGTCGCCCACGAACATAATGGTCATAGGCTGCAAGATATAATATTGAGCGACCTTCATCAGGATCTATGATTTGCATATGACTAAACTCAAACGGTCCAGTACCAACTGGTTCTCTGTTAAAATCCGACTCACGCAAGCTCTCAGGAGCCGTACTACTCAAAATATGTCGTGGCAAAATGCCAAATGTCAACGCGTGCGGAAACCCAGCATAGACACGACTCAGATCAAACGCTACTGATGTTTCCGAAAGCCTCACGATCTTGATTTGTGACCAACTACTATACAGTGGCGACCTGACTAATGGATTTTTCATCAGATTGACCGTAAACATGACATCTTCAACCGTAACAGGCGTCCCGTCGTGCCATTTGAGTCCTTTTCGAAGGTCTACTATATACCGTTTGCCACCGTTTTCAGCTCGCCACGTCTCGGCAAGCTCACCCCTGAGATGACCTGTTGAGTCGTAGTTGAGAAGACTCGAAAAAACGAGCCGCGAAGCCGATAGTTCTGCCTGAGACCGAGCAAGAATCGGATTAATTGTCTCCAGAGGACCAACAACACCTTCTGCGTAGACACCACCCGCAACTGGAGCCTCGAATGAATATGACTTTTGATACCCCATTAACTGCAATGCACTAACAGCGATGAGTAGTCCGACAACGACGAGCCAGCCGAGCGCATGACGACGAACCGACTTTATGTTGTCAAAACGATCAACGATAAATTTCTTGGCATGACTGACAGAGACTTCTTCTAGCTTACGCGCATTGCGACGCAACTGACCACGTCTCGGCTTTAATTTGGCAAAGATCTGCCTAGATTTCTTATCTTTTTCTTCCACCCACCTACCCTATGAGTAGCCCTGCTAATATCGACATCACGAAGATAACAGCCAGTACAATTGTTGCCTCGTAGAGGCTTTTGTCGATACCACGACGTGTTGTGTAGAGCTCACCTGAGCTACCAAAACCAGCTCCAAGTGTTGCGCCACGAGCTTGCAGCAAAATAAAGAGCACCATGATAGCCCCTGAAACGACGATAATTATATGTAAAATATCATTAGTCACGTATGTACTCCCTAGTTGTGTATCTATCCATTATACCGCTTAATACGTAATTCGCCACACTGACAATCATACCGGCCAAAATTGCACCTGGGAAGAAATCTATTTTGATAGCCGGGACAAGCGCTATAGCGATGTATACCAGTAGGCCATTCACGACCAACATAAAGAGGCCAAGCGTCAGTAAAATTGCCGGCAGTGAGAGGATGACGATAATAGGACGCAGCAGTACATTGACGAGCGATAGCGCCAGACCTGCTAACAGAAAGGTCGCAAACCCCGATGAACTACTCGCAAAATCACCAGTCGATAATATACGAACTGCTGCCCATAACGCTGCAGAGTTGACCAGCCAACGTAGCAAAAACATCGCAAATTGCTTTTTCATATATATCTTTAGTATAGCAAAATGCCCATGGCTAGCCTACAGTTTCCTCAGCATGAAACCATTGATAGACACGCTCGCCGAGGCGCTTACCAAGTACCGCTGATAGTTGCTCCTGATCTGCCAATTTGACGCCCTGTCCGCTACCAAAGCTCGTGATTAGTTTTTTACGGGTTGCTGCGCCCACGCCCGGAATATCATCGAGAATACTTTTCGTCGCAGCTTTACGCTTAAGCGTGCTGTGATAACTGACGGCAAATCGATGTGATTCATTGCGGATACGCTGCAGGAGCTTCACTATGTGACTATTTTTGGGCAATGTCACCAAAACAAAATCCTCACTCATCTCTATACCAGGGCAAGATCCGTCATCGGTATACTGCGTGACGTATTTTGACTCAAGCGCCTTACCACCGAGTGACATTGCATATGGTTCATCAAATGGATTACCTTGTCGTGACCAGGCACGTATAGCGTCGACATCGAGTGTGACGTGCGAACGCGCCGTGTGGACAACGATTTGCTCATCACGTTTTGCGAGGCCAATTACTGGGATCTTCACATTTAGTTCATCCAATGCATCGAGTGCAGCACCGAGCTGTCCCTTGCCGCCATCTATCAGTAGCAGATCCGGCATCGGCCAATCACTGTGTCGACCACTAAACCTCCTGCGCATCGTCTCGTTCATATGACCAAAGTCATTGTTACCCGGTAGCTGCATTTTAAATTTTCGATACTGTGATTTGTCTGCCAGACCGTTTGTCGCCACTACCATGCTCGCAACATTGTTTGTGCCACTCATATGCGAGATGTCGTAGCCTTCGATACGTTTAGGTGCGTCAGGTAGACCGAGTAGATTCTTTAGCCCCGCCAAACCGTGATCTTTGCTAATATCCATAAACTCACGATCCGAAAATATGATCTGGTGACCAAGTTGCTTGAGATCTCGTAGTCGATTTCGCAACACCGCTGCCTGTTCAAACTTATACTCGGCACTAAGCATTTTCATATCACGCTCAAGCTCACGAGCAAGCGTTTTGCGCTCACCTTTGAGATACCTGATAAGCTTTTTAAGCGTTTTACGATATTCTTCAGATGTTGTTTTTTGTGCTTCAACCCCAGGACATAAACCAATATGATACTGGAGACAAAGCTTGTTCGGCATACGTTCATGAGTACTATACGGAAAAACTCGTCGTAGATACCTCAGCGCTTTTTTAACAGCGTAGCCGTTATAATATGGACCAAAATACGTTGCACCGTCGTCCAACGGACCACGCGTAAATGTCACTGCGGGATAGGCTTCGTTCATCGGGATACGTACATAGAGCTGAGATTTGTCGTCGCGCAGCAGCACGTTATACCGCGGCATATAGCGTTTGATCATCTCCGACTCGAGAAATAGTGCATCGATCTCGGTCTCGACCTCTACCCAATCTGTATCGGTGATTTCTGCGACAAGCGCATCAGTCTTGGCATCTCGGAGGCGTGATGCCTGAAAATATTGCCGAACACGATTGCGGAGATTGGCCGCCTTACCGACATAAATAATCTCGCCACTAGAGGATTTATGGAAATAAACTCCCGGATTTTTCGGAAGATTTAGTAGTTTTTTTGACAACGTGACTGAAATCTGACTCATAATCACCCCTTATTATCTCACAAATATTATGAAATAAACACAATCTCTATCAATATTGACATCTATTGATTATTATTGTGATTTGTAATATTATGTAAGTCAGTCGTGTTAGGAGGTGGTAGCAAGGCTCCGAAGAACTATTGGTTTTTCGGAATTTTTCCTTTTCTACCTTCCTATGCGCGTACATTGACATGTCAGAACAATAACAAGCTGTCTGATGTCACGAACCAGCGTAAAAATACTTTTTTGTTGGTTCGTGGCATTAGATAAATGAAGTGTTAATCTCATGCAATCTGGCGTCACGATTGATGCAGTACCTCCAAAGGCAATGACGCCTCGGAGTACCAACACGATCAGGAGGAAACTCCATGCCATACCGCAAAGCATTGCTGCGGTGGCTGTCGCGTATGTCACTCTTCGGAGTGATCATCGGACTGGTGGGCCTCGGCCTGACAGCTCCAGCGTCCGCAGCCGTCCCAGCCACAACCGCATACACGGGCGACACCATCACCGTCGCCTGGCGTCTCGCCGAAGGCATCCACAACCTGGCACAGCTCCGTGCTCGCCCAGGTGAGCAGCAGGATACTCCGACCATCGGAGGGCCTCCTGCCTGTTCAGACCGTGGGTGGCAGGTTGACACCTACAAGTACGACGCTGCTCACAAGCCGCTCGTCGACGCACTGGTGGCAGGTGGCATCAACTACCTCGCACCCAAGGTGCCAAATGACGGAGCTGTGTACATCACAGCCTACGTCACGAAACCCCCGAACTGCCCCACCAATGTCACTCCGGCCGAACCGACCATCAAGCCGGTTTGCGGCCCTGACAATGACGAAGTCAGTCTCCCGACCACCGAAGGTGTTACGTACACGCAAAGTGGATGGAAAGACAACAAGCTGACCGTCACGGCCACCGCCAAGGAGGGCTTCAAGCTCACTGGCAAGACCGAGTGGACTTTCGAAGACAAGAACGAACGATGCATCGTCACTGTAACGGCAACTGAACCGACAATTGCGCCGGTTTGTGGACCAAACAATGACGTCGTCACGCCAGCAATCACCGAGGGTGTTGACTACACCGTTGGTGATTGGAAGGACAACAAGCTGACCGTCACGGCCACCGCCAAGGAGGGCTTCAAGCTCACTGGCAAGACCGAGTGGACTTTCGAAGACAAGAACGAGGCGTGTCCCGTTGTTGACAAGAAAGTCACACCGGGTACGCCGAGCATGACACCCATCTGCGGTCCGGAAAATGACAAGCCGAACATCCCTGCGACTGAAGGCGTCAAGTACTTCTACAGCACATGGGACAAGGGCTGGATTCGCATCTGGGCTGTTGCCCTCGATGGCTACAAGCTCACAGGCAAGACCGAGTGGAAATTCCAGGATGTCAACGAGGAATGTCCCGTAGTGGTCAAGCCTGCAACACCGGCACCGCCCAGCGTCACTCCCGTCTGTGGCCCGAACAATGATCTCGGCTCCATGCCAACCGTCGAAGGTGTCCAGTACACCTCAAGTGGCTGGAACGACAACAAGCTCACCGTCACCGCCACCGCTCGCGATGGCTACAAGCTCGTGGGCACTTCTGAGTGGACCTTCAAGGATGAGAGCGTTGCCTGTCCCGGTGGCACTCCTCCTCCCAAGGAGATTTACCCGGTGGCATCACCGACCGATTACGAAATTACTCCGCCCGCTTGGATGACCAGCAGCTTCTGGGGCATGCTCCTGATGGCTTCTGGCCTCCTCTACGGAGCATCGTTCTTCGGCGGCCGACGTGCTGCGAAGGTCATTGCGCCTCGGTGAGTGGCGAGTTACGGTTGACCTCACTCGGCTCATTCCGGTGCTGGTGATCTTGATCGCTCTGCCAATCTTTGGGATTCTATACACCAAGGAACAGCAAGCACGTCACCAAACCCTAACGGCGCGAGTAGTGGGGGGGGGGGGGGGGGGGGGCCCCCCCCCGCCCCCCCCCCCCCCCCGCAGCCCCCCCCCCCCCCCCCC
>CAZHUZ010000008.1:6114-29078 GCA_964535835.1 uncultured Candidatus Saccharibacteria bacterium
CCCAACGAAACCCCACCCCCCACCAAAACCCAACCGGCCCCTTTTGGGCCCGGGGGGGCCCCCGGGGCCCCCCACTGCGACACCAAGTCAACCGATCTCCCCCTCTCCAACGCCCACTCCCAGTCCATCTACCCCAACACCTTCGCCCAGTCCAACACCAACCCTGAAGCCGTTTGAACCGACCCGCTTCGCGATCGAATCAGCCGGAGTCAACGCCAAGGTCATCGGTAAACCAACCGTTACGGCCTGGAACAATTGGCTCGGCAAAGAAGTGTCATCATTTGGCGTACCTGCCAAGGGTGACATCGATCCAGTCACTGGCGAGGAGCTCAACCCTCTCGAAACCGTCGTCTGGTGGTCAAGTGGCCCAATGATTGGCGCATCGAGTAAGGTGGAAAATATCCCTGTCTACCCCATTTTGCTAGGCCATACTTCTGGCTCAGCCGATGGAGTATTCAACAAACTCGGCGACCTAAAGGCCGGCGACAAAGCGATTATCAGTGGCGCAAGTCCTGACCAAGTTGCCCATCTCGTCGTCTTGAAGGTTTCACCGCCAGTCGACAAGAGTGATCCTTCGGCGCTTCAACAAGCGTTGCAGTCCGCTCCGGAAGGGACAGTGGCAGCTGCGATCACCTGTAGTGGCCTGTCACAGACCTTCCAAGACGGCTCTGTGTCACATGAGAAAAACACCGTCGTCTTTTTTGCACAGGCGACACCGTGAGCACGGGCATTGTGGACGGGTGGCAGCCAGCTATCCGTCCACGCCCGTGCTCACGCTCATACAAATTGTTCTGGCATGTCATAACATCAATTCAATTAGTATTTTTGTTCGATGAATGATAATGAATTATTCAACATCACACACCGGACAAAAATCCGGAAGCTTTAGGCGATCGTTTAGAGCTTGCTGTTTAGTATGCCTATCGCATATTGACAGCCTTGCAACTTCACATCACTGGTAAACATCAGAAAACTCATCACTACTAGTAGAACGGAAAATGCTATGAGTAGCAATGGCTCGCTACCGCTCCCGGTACAGCAAACTCCACCAGCACCACAGCCCGATCAGGACAGTCGACACGATCGTCGCGACGACGGCCCAGTGGCGGGTATCGGCAAGATCTTTGGTATCTCGGTCTCTCGCGATCAAAAGCCTCCGACCGGAGATCCCCGTCAAAGAAATCCCATCTCAACACCGTCAGCAATCCAGCTTCGTCGGGTTCACAATGGGGACGACAAACAAGAGAAAACCGCTGCTCCGCTGCTCACACCCGAAAAAAAGACTCCGCGTGAAATCACCAAGCCCTATCCGATTATCGGTATCAGAGGTTGGGTACACAAGTACGTGCTCCGACACCTGTTCCAATGGTTCGGGTGGTCATGGTTGATTCTCGCGCAGTCTCTCAAAGAGCAAATCCTCCGCGAGGAGGAAAAGCTTCGCAGGCTCTGCGACACAGTACAGCCGATTGAGCTCCACGCCAACCAAAAGGGTGGCTCGAGCAAATCCACAGGAGCTGCAAGCAGTGCTACTGTCCGTGGCGATGTCACTCGTCAGATGATCACCGTGATCGACGGCAATCAAGCAATGGGAAGCAGTCGTAGTCTACTCGGCATCGAACCTGAGCAGACAGTGACCGTTCGCACAGCCGTTCAAATCATGGGCAAGAAGTTTGACCACCAAGCGCTGATCCGGCACTTGGGACATCACCCTCGATTGACCAATGTTCGCTGTATCTCCTCTGACGACTTCGAGGGACGCGCTTCACACGCCGACCTCACCGCCGAAGAGGCTGGTCAGCTGATCTATTGGTCATGGCACGCTGGCCACTCTGTCATTGTCGATCTCGGCAATGACCTGGAAAAGCCCCTCACCCAAGCCGCCCTGAACCTCGCTCACGTCGTCAAGATCGACTTCGTGCCGTGGCAGGCGAACTCGGATGTGGATGCTCGTGACACACTTCGCACCTTCCGTCATTCTCACCCCGAGTTGATGGAGCGTGCGATCATCGTGATCAACGGCTACAAGGGGTCTCGACGACACATCGACACAGTGCGCGCCAAGTACGCCAAGTACTTTGACAACCACCCTGTCGAGCAAGTCGTCGTCGTTCCCTTTGACAAGGTCTTCGGACAGCCCAATCTGGCCAGAGGAGACAGTCCTGTTCAGCCGGTTCAAGTCGTCGAGCCTCGCAAGTTCGCTCGTCGGACCTACCTGGCGTACCTCCAGCGAGAAAACCTCTCGATGGAGAAGGCTAGTCTGGCACCGACAAACCCCTACCACGGAGCAACGCACGCGACCACCATGATCAACAGCGTCTCCATCCCATCCCACCACACCGACACTCTCGTGTCGACATCCTTCTGAAAGGCAGGAGACTCGTGTACCAGCACCTCATCACCCGTCTGCCGATGGTGGACATTCCCAGTCCGCAATCCAACAGCTCGCTCGACGCACTGGGTGGCAGCATCGGTGGCCTCCTCCTGACCATTGCGGTCTGGGCTGCTCTCATTGCTGCCGTCATCGCCCTAGTGCGACTCGTGCTGTCCGGTGACAGTGAGCGGCGTCGGGACCACTTCAAGTGGTTCCTGATCTGCATCGTCACCTACATCGTCGCCCAATCGTTCGCGACATTTGTACCCGCCGTCAAGAACATCGTCATCTCGCCATTGAGCGTTCTCGGTCTGAAGTGACACCCGAGTTACCACAGCCTCACGCTTGTGAGGCTGTGGTAACCACTCAAGAGAGGACGATACCATGGAAGGTATTTGGATAAGCCTCTTGTCGCTCCTCGGTATTGACCTCACTCCTGAGGGAAATATCCGCGCAGCCGCAACGGGTCTCAAGAACTTGCAACTAGCTGACTTTTCTTCACAGTGGTTCCTCGATACCTACGCTCGAGGACCAGGACCGATCGCAGTCATGCTATCGCTGATCGTTGCGACATTCGTACTCGGTCAACAGGTACGCTCGAGTGGATCCTTCATCGGAATCGGTCGAGCAGTCCTGATCTACCCCGAGACACTGATCGCATACGTGCTCATCATCACGGCCAACCAATTTCTGGTCGAAACACTTGGAAGACTCCGGTCAGATCTAGCGGGGAGTGTACTGTCAGAGGCGAATACCACAAATCTGACACGAATACTCACCGCTGTCGATCCAAGTGCGGGCTGGACAAAGATGTTCAACTGGGCTGCAACAGCCTCGATCGTTGCCTTTGCCAACATCATACAGTACGCCATGTATCTAATGGCTATCCTGTTGATTGTTGTCTGGCCTCTTAGGCACATTGGTGCCGCACGACGACCATTCACCTCGATCATGACGTGGACGTGGGTTATCCAACTCACACCGCTCGCCATGCTGTGTGTGCTGTGGTTTGCTGCAAAGTCCCTCAATCCCGAGGGTGGTACGGTCGGACTAGGAAGAAACATCGCACTCACGTTTTTCTTGGTCTTGACTGCATTCTCTCCCTTGGTCATCAAGAAATGGCTCACTCCAAATGACGCGATCAGCACCATCGCCAATCGTGTCAGTGTCGGCGGAAACGTCAATGCAAATTTCAACGGGCCTGTACCGATTCGTGAGCGGCTACGTAGTGTTTCACCGAGAGCAATGAGTGAACGATTCATCTCGAATCATGTTCATCAGGAAATGCTTTCAACAGCACTCGCGAGCAAGGCCGCAGCTGCGAAAGCAGCAGCAAGCAGTGTTCCATATGTGGGTACGGCACTTGCAGCGTCAATCGCTGTAGGCCAGTTCATCCACAAGAGGCGACAAGCGAGCAAAGCCAGCTCGACACCTCCGACGAGTACACCTTCAGCACCTCCACCTGCCTCTCCCTAAGAAAGGAGGCTGACTTAGCATGACCACTGAAGCAACAGCCAATGGCTACCGGCTACCAAAGTCTCTTCGAGGACGATGGCTTAGCCCAATGCAGCTCATCTGGGCTATACCCATGATCGGTTTGACTTGGGCTGTCTCACGAACTGGGAGTGGCGTTGTCATTACCATCGTGTTTGCGGCCGTCACTCTCCTCGGCTGGACGCCGTTCACAACTGCACCGGGTTATTTGATGCCGTGGAAATTCATCCAGCGTGCCTGGATGTGGAAGCGACGTCAGATCATTTACACCGAGTCACCCAGCCAGATCGTGAGAGACGAATCCGAGCCAAGTACTCGATCGCTTTCCCAAGCAATGCCCTTGAGGCACACCGTGTTGCCATTCGTCTCTCACAGTAGTGGCGACCAGCAAGTAATCGGCTTGTTCACAGGAAAGAATCACGCGACAACCTACCTGGAAATCCGCGGAATGCGCTACACAGGAACAGATCCTGAAGCGCGATTCGTTGGTCAAGACATTGTGACAGGTGCTTTCAAAGACGTCGCAAACGCCTACCAAGGTAAACTGCAAATCGCACAGATTGCAGTTGTTGGCCCAGATGACTACGAAGCTGATCTTGCCTTTTTGGCAGGAGGATGGGGAGCTGATCCGACTCATATAGGTACAGATAGCACGATTAGTGCCGTACGTGCCAACGTCGAAGAAGCCACCATCATCAGTGGCGCCATCAAGCCACAGCGTCTGATCAGTGTCAACTCAGGCTTTCCAAACTCCTGGAAGCCGTATCTCGGAAAAGGCATACTCGACCCCACTCGCAACTCATTCAAGAAACCCTTGACTGAGACCCAGGTGATGGGTGAAAACCCCTTTGCCCTCAGCGAATCAATCAAGTCAAACCTCGAGCCAGTCGCTCCGGATATTCGCACACTCGATCTTCTCGATCAAATCGCACTTATCCATGGTGCGATGGACCCGACAGAGGCCGAGGAGGTATACAGTCGGCTCGCAGAAGACCGAGAGCAATTCCGGTCAGGCAGTGCCAATAGTCTCAACGACTTCAGCCTCGTACGGCTGGGAGCATTCCCTCGTTCCTGTGCAGCTGGACATGACTGGATACGGCTAGGACGTAGCGTTCACCGTATTTTGATCGTCAATGGTCACAAGAGGCGACTATACCCAGCCGACTACTTCGAGGCAATCATGAAACAGCTTGGCTTGCCAGGCATCGTCTCTACCGTCTGGGAGACCCAGCCTGGACGCTGGGAAGAACGTCGTCGTGAAGAAAAGTTCATGCTCACACGAGACATCTTGGGCGGAACTCGCGGTGGCGATTACGGTGGCACCAAGCGCAGCCAGGAACGTGCTGCCGAAGCCGACATCGAACGTGATGAGATGTATGACAGTCAAGCTCCCGGAGCAGACTGTCTGCAAATCTACATTTCGTCGGGCGCAGACCTAGGCGAAGTAAATCGTTCAACCAAGATCATTCGCGACGTTCTGAGCAGCGAGCGAATCCGGGCGAAGGTCGTCACTGGCGCAGAAAACCAGTGGCCATTCTTCCTCCACGCGCTCAATCTGGCGCGACTCTGATATACCAGTACGAAGATGCACCCTCCTGGCACGCCTTTTATCATAAAAGGCGTGCCAGGAATCATCTCAAGCACCTGCCGACAATGTACATTTTGCCGATAGATGCGCGAGATGAACTCATTTCTCTCGTGCAACTTAACAATTCAACCAAACTCGCACACCACAAGGAGGACGCTATGGGCGTTCGTAAGATGATGCAAGCGATTGACACCATCGCACTCAGTACACCAACAGGTCATATCCGAAAGCCAACCAACGGCCTACGCTTTGGCTACTACATCGATACTGGTGAGCCATGGCGTCATCACCCGCCGACGCAAAAGCGTGACGGAATCATCAGGTCAACTGTAACTGCTTCTGTCGCACAGATCCAATCAGGAAAGACCACACAGGCTATGGCGGAAGTCATGCGCTTCCCCGATGCACCCAATGGGCTTGACCGACCATCATCCTGGTCAGCAGAGATCATGCGAGCCAATGAAGGCGTCTGTGAATGGGAAGGTGTTGCCGAGTTCTACGGTAAAGCCTCGATCCCGATGCACAAATTGCATCTCAACCCCTACGACCCCAAGCTTGGTCTAGGTATTGATGCGCAAATCGCATACACACTCAATCTGTGCAATCACCGTGCACCCACGCCACTTAACGACGACGGCATCATGGCCATCGGCGCCGCTATCACCAAGATGAACCTAGATCCTGAGCTTCGCAAAAAGGCAGGATTCACGCTACTTGGTGAGTTGTGGGCAAATATGCGTGCAGAAGATGCTGTCCGTTATCTCCGGACATCGTTTGACAACGCAATGAAGAGCGGTATCGAAGCCGACGACGACAACGTTCACACCGGCATCAATCCAGCAACGTTCAACCCGTTCATCGATGAGCAAGACTTCCGACGCGCAGCCACAACCGTCATCCAGCGCCTGAGTCTCAGACTCAATGGTGATTGTAAGGGCGTCTTCGGTGACCAATCTTCACTCGCAGACATTCTTGCGTCGCCTGCCAATGTCATGTATCTTGGCGAGCTCGACCCAAAGGTCATTTCACTCGTACAGCCACTCATCTGGGCGATTCGTGATGCCAACGCGGCAGACAGGAACTCACCCTATCGAGTCGATATCGAGGAGCACGACGAGAACTACCGCCTGATGGAGGACTCCCCGGAGTACACCAACAGACTTCACTGGCGCGTTAAGACCGCCCGCGCTTACAGCACTTACCTACACATCATCATTCACTTGCTAGATGAATACATGAGTGTAGGAGATGCAGGCAGCGCACATCGCAACAAGGCAAACAAGATCCTCAAGCACATTGACCAATGGCTCATCGGCCAGCAGGACATCAACTCTTTGGAGTTCATCAAGAATTACTTCGATCTTCCACGGAGTACTGTCAACAGGCTCCCGGGTCTCAAGCGAGGTCAATTCTTGTTGATCCGAGGTACTGACGCACCTGCGTTCGTGCAGTTTCTGCCCACAGAGGCGGAAAAAAGAGTCAGTCGAACCAATGTTGCCAACGACAATCAGACGAGTGGAATCACCCACATCACTAGCTAACAAGGAGAAAACCGTGAAGAGCCGTGGAGAAGTTATCGCCATGGTCGTCACGATCCTTGTGGCAGCCATGGCAGCAGTCGTTGTAATGCTGGTTTGGGGCGGCAACCAATCCGACCAGCATTCTTCGACAATCAGTACGCCTGTTACATCACCAACGTCACCACTTCCATCGATAACCTCGCATCTCGATATAACAGGACTATCGGATGCCGTTCTCCATTTTGAGGAAGCTTACAACCTCCCTCCGAGTAGTCAACGGAACGAGAAATTGAGAACCATGACAACTCGCGATGGCTACGAACAGGTGTACCGCAATCCTGAATCGACATCAAATGCCGATAAGGACGCTGGAAACGTCACTGTGATCGCACTACCTGATCGATCACACATTCAAGCCGAGTCATTCGACGACGACACACTCAGTGTTTCCGTCTCATCAAGGACTGTGCTTGAAATCTCACACGACAACGCTCCAGCGTATACTCTCCAACTCAGCAAGATAACTAGTTGGGTATTTGAGGATAATCGCTGGAAACTTGCCTACATTCAAAGCACCTAGGAGGTGCCAACGTGAAGCGTTTACTGATCATTGGCACCTGTCTCATGGGATTGGTGCTACTAGTTCTTGCAGGTGGTGGTGCTTATCAAGCACAACTTCAATCCTGCTCTCAGAACAACACGTTCTATCAGCCAGTCGAATTTTCTGGTGGCGAGGAAGCAAAATTCACCGAACCAGAACAAACCAAGAATGCACAAACCATCATAGGCATTGGTCTCGCTCGCAAGCTTTCAAAGCGCGACATACAAATTGCGCTCAAGGTTGCGATGCAAGAATCGCGGATGCGAAACTTGGCCTACGGTGATCGTGATAGCCTGGGTTTGTTTCAGCAACGACCTAGCCAAGGCTGGGGTACACCGGACCAGATCATGGACCCAGTGTATGCAACGAACAAGTTCTTTGACGCTCTAGAGAACGTCAAAAATCGTGCATCACTCAGCCTAATTGATGCTGCAATGGCAGTGCAACGTCCTGACCCTGTTGCGTACCGGAAAACATTCAACAACTGGCTATCGCTCTCAGAGAGTCTCGTTGCAAACATCCAGACAACAACAAACGAGCCGACAGTTCTACCGCCGGCCGAAGGCTGTGGCACCTTCATTGGTGACGCTGAGGTTGCCGTCCAAGCAGCGCTAAGCCAGCAAGGCGTTCCCTACAAGTGGGGGGGCGAGACACCTGGAAGCGACTTTGACTGTTCAGGTCTCGTACAATGGGCATTTGGTCAGGCAGGGGCGACACTTCCTCGCGTTGCAACCGATCAGTACAAAGCTGGTCCCGTCGTTACGAAGCCAAGTGTTAACACACCCGAACAATGGCTTAAGGCGCTTCAGAGAGGTGATCTGCTCTACTGGAACACAGCCGGCACGCCAAACATTCAGCATGTCGCAATTTACCTTGGTAATGGCGATATGATCGACGCCCCACACTCTGGAGCGGTCGTTGCAATACGCAAGGTGTTTTGGAACACGGGGTCTGTTGAGTTTTACGGAGCTACGAGACCGATCTCAGCAGGAACCATTGGTTCATCAACACATTCTGGCTGGCAATGGCCGCTCAAGGCCATCTCTGTCTCATCTGCGTTTGGTAGTCGATACCATCCGGTCTATAAGACATGGAGTTTTCATAATGGCACCGATCTTGGTGCGAGTGAGGGCACACCTGTCTATGCGGTGCATAGCGGCAAGGTGACCCATGTCGGATGGGACAGTGGCGGTGGTGGCAACATCGTTGTTATTGATCATGGTGGGGGAATTCAAACTCTCTACATGCACCTTAGCCAACCACTTGTCAGCGCCGGCCAGTCTGTAAACGGAGGACAGCAGGTCGCTCTCTCCGGCAATACCGGAACAAGCACCGGCCCGCATCTGCACTTCACTGTCAAAGTGAATGGCGTAGCAACTGACCCGATACCGTTCATGCGACAATTCGGGTTAGTACCTTAACTCTTACTGTTTTTCGCGCATGCGAAGGACAAAGCAGAGTTCATCATGGATGGCATCTCCATACTCGCCGAGCACACCTCGTCTCACTGACGAGGTGTGCTCGGCACATCTACAAAATTATTTTTATGCATACTGAAAAATAACTTTGTAGATGTAATACTTTACTAAATATATCCTTTCCAATACCCACGCCATTTTCCGACGTCTTTAGCATCGTTTAATTTGTCATGATTGATAGCCAGCATCGATTTCTCTCCACCAGGTTTTGTCTGAATATTGACACTCACGAGCGAACTATCCTCAAGTTTTGTACGCCAATACCGCCATTTGTCCGACTGGCTAATTTTGCCTGGGATGACCATTTTTACTCCGTTAAACTCAGTCTCATTTGCCACCCGTTCACTCCATAGCGCCAATACCTCATCCATGGCACCCGGCAATGTCTTACTGACTGTCACCGAAAAATTACCACCACATGTCTGGCCAGGTTGACGTCGTCCGATATGCTGTTCATAAGCAATAGTCACGCCCTGCGCCCACCATTCAGGTGATTTTGATCGGCCTTGTTTTAGTATCTGTGCATACGCAATCTTCGCCATTTCTGTGTGATCGAGCTTGTCGTGTGGCTGCAAGATTTCTAGCCACTCGTCCCAGGCAATCCCTGAGCCTGTTTCGACTGCTTTGATGTTACTCGGTTTCGTCACAATACAAGTAACGCAATCGTTCGTTTTATGAGCTCGACTGGCAACGGTTTATCAAGCGAAAACCACAATGTCCCTTTGCCTTTGATATACGGTGCCAATTCTTTTTGCAGTGCATCATCTCTCGGAATCGGATATATAGCCAGATGATCTTTCCATCCTGATATAAAGACTCGAGCCCTTTTATCGTCGATTTTGTAGCCAAGTATCCCATAGCTAAGCACTTCTTGTGCATGTGGCAACGTATCTCTGACAAGACTCCGTAATTCATCAAACTTTAGTCGTACATTTGGTGGTATGCTCTCAATATAATCATCAACACTGACAGTTGGCTGCTTGGGCTGAACGGCAGTGTCATATAAAGATTGCAACATTATTTTTAGCACTTCTCGATCAACATCATCCAATGCATTTATATAAAGGCATCCCTGGCTGATTCTATGCTTACCAAGATGCGATAGCTCGTTCCCATATCGATCAAATCCCTCATAAAAATAAATGGTTAGACTTGATTTTCTTGGACTAAAACTAAGCAGTGGTATTTCACCCTCTCGCCCGGCTTCTGATTTATAGTGTTGCGTTCCAAAGCCGATAATACTTGGTCCCCACATGATAGCTTTTTTACCCGTTATGTCTTGCATAATTTCAATGAGTAAAAAAGATTCTTGTTGGCGCTTCGTGCTCACCGTCTCTAAGAAATCTTTCACTGCTATAGCTGTGGGTTGAGTTTTATTTTCTTTGGTCATATTACATAGTATAACATCGGTGTAATACTATGCCTGTTATACTAGTACTATGGATAAAGCAACAATCATTAATTACATTAAATCTCATAAATTACAGTTTATTTCTGCTGCTGTCGTGGCAGTTGTGGGTATAATCGCCACAATAGTTTTTACTATGGGTACGCCCCAGAAGGCAGATAAAGCACAGACAACAAAGACAGACAATGAAATGCCGGTTGATCGATCAGTCGCTAGTGAGATATTGGTAGGGAAAATGCATTACCGGGACGTATGTCGACTGTTGCCCGAAAAAACTATCGCTACAAACATGGGAGATTTTTCTCGTCATTCCACAACTATCCAAAACTACGTAGAGAGTAGTATTGCATCTGATGAATTCTCCGAACGTAATCCTATTGAAACTTCCTGTGCATATCGCGGTATTGGTGCCAATAGTGGCGAAGTTAAGATTAATAGCATAACGTACAGAAACCGCGATGAGGCACTGACTGCATGGAATGAAAATATTATAAGTGTAAAAAGGTCAACGAGCGAATTAATGCCGCCCATACTAACAAAAATCAAAGATTCAGAAGCAAGCGCAGAGTTAAAAAAATCAGCTACAGATTTTGTTGAACAGTTGAACGATACAACATCAAAATATGTTGAGTCACGAAACCCTGATGCGTCAAAAATTATCAATGATGGCACAGGCTACATTTTCAACGAAGAAAGCGAGGAGTTTTCGTTTATCCGCGAGAATAGTATCATCAGCCTTGATATCAATTCAAATATGAAACAAAACTCGTTTTTAGACAGTGACTATACTAATCTCTCAGATTTGTCAGATGTAGAAATCGTCAAACGTTTTGATCGTGTTGCAAAATTTTTCAAAGCAATAGATAGCAATTTCAAAAATAAAAATATATCACAAGCACCCATAAATACATGGCCTCGTGACAGTTCTATAAAAGGTTTTGAACCGTGCGAATTACTTAATAAATCCTTGGCATCTTCATACTTATCACCCCGGCAAAGTGCTGTTGTGGAGCAAAAAACTACAAGTAAAGATATGACATTGACTCGACCTATAAATAATGGAAGTTATACTTTCCCCGCTGAAAATTCATGTAAAAGAAAGTTTGACCAGAGTGCAAATAGAGTATGGGGTGGCGAGGCAAACCTGACTATTTATTATCCTAAAGATGAGAAATCAGCCGTAACATTATATAAAAGTTTTGGTGAGATATATCCGAATACACCATCAATATCGTTGTCTGGCGCAGATGAAGCAATGTTTAAAAATCGGTATGAATATGAGGGTACTACACTCCCTGGAATACTATTTGCCCGAAAGAAACATTATGTCATCAAACTACAGCTAAGTGGTTTCAATCAAAACAAACAAGAAATGCTTTACCGAGATGAACAATACACTTCAATTGCCTCAGGCATACTTAAAGGCATGTAGTAGTCTCTATACAGATTATACTTTTTGGCCAGGTGCGCCGCGTTTGTAGACAATACCAGTGGATAGCGGTTTATCGAGAGAGTACGTACTCGTATCGACAGGTATTAGTTTATTAAAATTTCGTAATAGAAATTCATATATATAAAGTACGTCTTTTAATACTTCTCCATTATTAGCACCTGATTGAAGTTGATGTAGCGTCAGCCAGCGTATGTCAGTAGATTCATCTTGAGCAACATCGTCATTTGCTTTATCTTTTGCTACAAACCCATAGCATAGATCAGAATGATAGTGCTCATTGCCAACATAATGCGTATTGACAAGCAATGGTGTAGGGTGAGTAACATTGCCTGATTCCTGTAATCGATCGTCAGTATACTGTAATATTTTTAATTCATCCAGTCTATAGCCACTTTCTTCCTTGAGTTCATGCGCAACCGTCTGCCATGGAGTCTCATCAAGTTCAATATGCCCACCAATCTGCATAAGTACTTCGATCTTTTTATGATAATGTACCAGACATTTCCATTTATCATCTTCTCTGCGCACAATATAAGCACTGATCGTCATATCGTGTTGATTTGGTTCATTATGGATATGCGGCATTACATAACCTTCTCTTTGGAATTCTCTCGCTCTTTACATTCCGCAGTATGAAACAACAATTCAGGATTCACCTTGCAGTCCCCACATATAAGTACAAGATCGTTGCACTCAGATAACGCGCAGTTCTCAAAATTACTCGTCTTGCCACTGCAATGTGTGCACTCGCCAATCGTTTTAGTATGGTCACTAAAATCAACAGTCATGCGATTGTCAAACACACGTAGACTTCCCTCCCATAGTCCATCATCACCATATTTCTCGCCGTATTTTACGATACCGCCATCGATCTGATAGACCTCGTTAAAACCACGTTTTTTCATCATGGCACTAATCACTTCGCAGCGGATACCGCCAGTGCAGTAGCTGATCACTTTTTTATTTTTGATGTCATCGTATTTGTCGCTTTCAAGCTCAGCGATAAAATCCCGACTGGTGTTCGTGTTTGGTACGATCGCGTTTTTAAATTTACCGATACGCGCTTCGTGCTCATTGCGACCATCAAAAAACACGACATCATCACCGTATTTTTCAACCATCTCATGCACCTGCTCTGGTTTTAGATGCTTACCACCGCCAATCACGCCATCCATATCAACATCAAACTCATCATCGCTATTTTTAAACCCAACGAGTTCGCGTCTGGATTTAACGCTCATTCGTGGGAAATCTTCGCGTGATCCATCACTCCATTTCCACGTAATGTCTTTAAAGCCCGGAAATTGTTTGGACTGCTTTATATAACTTTTCAGATCTTCAATCGTCCCACCAACAGTACCGTTGATGCCATGGCGGCTGATGAGTATTCGTCCGCGGAGATCGAGTGAATCACAAAGACTCTTCTGCCAGAGCTTGACAGTATCTGGATCTTTGATCGGAGTAAATTTATAGTAGAGCAATATTTTCTGCTGCATAACAGAGATAATTGTATCATAAAATCAAGTATGCTATCATCAGCATATAAGTCCGAATCTACGGCGAGCCGACCCATACGGAACATCTCGTTATCGGCAATCAAGATCATACGGGGCTTTTATTAACTAAATAGTAGGAGTTCTTGTATGGCCAAGATGACACAACAAGAACAGATTGACTGGTACGAACGATCGCACAAAAACTGGCGATCATGGGGTAGCTGGTTTAGCTGGGGCTCTCCAGTCGGACTCGGATTGTTTTTTGTCGAAACAGCCGCTGCCCTCTGGATACTCACCCAGGCGTTCTAACAAATAAAATAGAGTCCGATGTACATCGGACTCTATTTTATTTTTATTACGATTTTCGTAAAATCTTTTCCATCGTTTTGCCTTTTGCCAACTCATCAACGAGTTTATCTAGATAACGACCTTCACGTGTGATACGGTCTTCGATATTCTCAACTCGTACACCACATATCATACCAGTGATGAGCGATCGATTTGGATTCATCTTTGGCGCCGTATCAAAAAATGTCTCAAAATCAATTCTATCGGCAAGTACTTTTGCAAAACTTTTTTCATCATGTCCGGTCAACCAAAATATCACTTGATGCAACTCCGGCACTGTGCGGCCTTTTCTCTCAACCTTTGCCACGTAGTACGGATAGACATCCGCCAAAATAAGTTTATGAATTGTTCGCATCGTCATGACACAAGTATAGCAATATAATCATTCTATTGCGCTCATCGTATTTCTGAGGCATACTTATATTACTATGAACCCAAGTGGGTTCCTCTACTCGCGTATAAAAAATGTCGGGGCGTGACCGACCAATAGCGCAACAATTATAAAAAATACATAAGACATAGTAATAACCAGGAGGTTTATGCAGACAAAAACAATTGCACTTTTTTGGCGCTATGCAAAGCGCTATCCAAAGCTGCTTTCGACAGCACTGATCGCACCGATCATTGCGACGTCACTCAATATCGCCGTGAGCCCGTTTATATTGTCAAAAATTATCGACAAATTACAATCAGGCGCAGCAACACTCGATAACTCAATGGGGCTAATCGTACTGTATGCCCTCGTCTATATTGCCGGCGAAGTAGTGTTGTGGCGTATTGCCCTATTTGCAACATGGACATACCAGTCTGCCGCTCAGCGCGACATGAGTGTCGATATATTTGATAAGCTTGCCAACCAAAGTTTGTCATTTCACTCAAACAGATTTGGCGGATCGCTTGTTAGCCAAACCAGTAAAATAATCGGTGCATTTGAACGATTTTGGGACACAATTATATGGCAACTAATTCCCGTCGTTGCTGGTATCGTATCGGTAGTGGTATTCACCGGATTTATCTATTGGCAGTATGCTTTATTTATACTCATCATGGTCAATATATTTACGTTTGTCATATACAAAGGCTCGGGCTTTATGCGTGAGCTAAACAAACGAGAAGCCCAAGCCTCAACCAGGCTCAGCGGCTATCTCGCCGACATGGTAACAAATGTAATTGCCGTCAAAGCATTTGGCAACGAAGTTCGTGAATACCGCACACATACCTCACGCGCCAACGAATGGCGTGCCTCATCGCTAGCATCAATGCGTGGTTTCTTGACGGTCAGTACAGGCTACTCACTTCTCATGTCGATTGTCGCGATTGGTGCCCTCATTGCCGCAATTTATGCCTCCGAGAAGAATTTCATATCGATCGGGGCCGTCTATCTTTTGCTCACCTATACCCTATCAACAACCAGACAAATGTGGGAGATGAACGGCATTATGCGCAACTACAACCGCATCATGGGCGATTCGTTTGATATGGTCGAGATACTCGATGAACCATACGATCTGATCGATCATGATAAGACCAAACTAAAAACACACAGCGGCGCCGTCTCATTTAATGGGGTTGGTTTTACACATGACAACGGCAAGGGCGAACAAGTCTTTGATGATTTCTCGATTACGATCAAAGCCGGTGAACGGGTCGGACTCGTCGGACATAGTGGCTCAGGCAAGACGACATTTACTCGTGTACTACTACGATTTTCAGATATCCAATCGGGACAAATAACGATAGACGGTCAAGATATATCGCAAGTCACTCAAGAAAGCCTCCGTAAATCAATCGCCTATGTCCCACAAGAATCAACACTATTTCATCGTCCACTCGGCGAAAATATATCCTACGGGAAACCTGATGCAACTGAAAAAGAAATCATCACTGCTGCCAAACGCGCTAACGCGTGGGAATTTATCGAAAAACTGCCGGACGGACTCGACACCATGGTCGGTGAACGAGGCGTGAAATTATCTGGTGGGCAACGTCAACGTATCGCAATCGCACGTGCAATCCTCAAAGACGCTCCGATACTCGTACTAGACGAAGCAACAAGTGCGCTCGATAGTGAGTCGGAAAAACTAATCCAAGATAGTCTTCACGAACTCATGAAAAATCGTACCGCAATTGTAATTGCACATCGACTTAGCACTATAGCAAAACTTGATCGCATCATTGTCCTCGACAACGGTCGTATCGTTGAAGACGGTACACATACTCAGCTCCTTAAACAAAATGGTACTTACGCCAAACTCTGGTCACACCAAAGTGGTGGATTTATCGAGGAATAGTTTTCTGCCTTCGAGTTTCTATACGTTTCTGAAACTGATATATTTCTTTTGTTAAATCTACTCCAAAGTGATTTGCAAGTGTCGTTATTGATATCATCAAATCGGCTAGCTCTGAACCAAGATCAACTGTTCTTGTGGCTTTTTCAACTCTATCTTGTTTTATCTGGTTTTTTCGAATTGCCTCAGCCACTTCACCTAATTCTTCCATTATAAATAGTAACTGGAGCGTTACATCTGGCATTGAAGCATTATTATTCTTCCAATCATTGTCCACCCATTGCTGTAATTCTTTGATCTTCATTATGGTTCTCCTATATAAACAGGACAGCCACCAGACTGTCCTGTTGTGCTTGAATATTTAATTAATCTTTTTTCTCTTGAGTGCCAGCACCTCCAGTATTTTCAGCAGGAGCTTCTTCGCCGTTTTCAGACTCAACTTGTGATTCATCTTCGGCATCACCAGCTGCAGCTTCGTTTTGTGCCTGCAATGCTGCTGGCTCCCAAACACTAGCTACCATCAAGTCGGTGATGAGTGGACGTTCTTCGTCCTCGTCACCGTGTCCGTCGTCATTGTCAACAAACTCAACGCCTTCAACCAATTTAGCATCAGCCAACGTTACTTTTTCACCAGCTTCGGTCAAATGAACAATCGAGATCTCAATTGCCTCTGGCAGATCCATGGGTAGTGCTCGAACTTCGATCTTGTCGAGAGCCTGCAATACAACCAATCCTGCTTTCTCAGCTTCGCTCTCGCCTTCACCAACAAGACGAATCGGCACTTCCGCTTCGATAGGTTTGTTTTGACGAACAGCATGAAATGATACGTGGTTGATACGTCGTTTTACATTGTCAACTTCGACATCTTTGATCATGGCAATTTTTTTCTTGCCATCAATCGTGATATGAATTGGCGTGTGCTTACCAGCAGCACTATATACTTTACCCATAGCAACCTGATCGATCTGAATTGCTACTGGCTCCATACCTGGACCATACACAACAGCCGGTACGATTCCATCGCGGCGTAACTGTTGAACTTTTTTACCATGAACTTTTCGTTCATCAACTTTAAGGGTGATCTTGTCTCCCATCTCTCTTCTCCTTTCTTAGAGAATACCTTTACGGAGTTTTGTAATTATTTCATTATATCAGAAATATTTACTTAAACCAAACGATGGTACAATTGAGAGCAATGGAAGCACTACTCAATCTCATCACCAACCTCGGCTGGATAGCAGTTTTATGCGTCATATTTGCCGAGTCAGGACTACTCATCGGATTTTTCCTCCCCGGCGACAGTCTGCTCTTTACGGCAGGATTTCTCGTCCAACAAGGATTTTTCTCGATCAATATTCATTTATTCGTCCTGCTACTCTTCATCGCCGCATCACTCGGGCAAAGTACTGGCTACGTATTTGGTAAAAAAGTTGGTCGCAAATTATTTGACCGAGAAAATACACGCTTCTTCCGAAAAGAAAATCTCATCCGTGCAGAATTATTCTACGAGAAGTATGGCCCTGTGACTATCATTCTGGCATGCTTCATCCCATTTGTTCGTACATTTGTCCCGATTGTCGCTGGCATCAGCAAGATGAAATATCGTGAATTCATCGTTTACAACATCATCGGCGCGGCAATCTGGACAGCGAGCTTCACCTACCTTGGCTACTACGCAGGCAAAGTTTTGCATGACATGGGTATCAACGTCGAAATCGCCGCACTCATCATCATCGCACTATCAATCTCCCCAATGATCATCCACATACTCAAAGACAGCAAGCGTCGTCATGCCATCATAGAGGGCACAAAACGTGAACTAAAAATTGTCTTTAGCCGACGCAAAAAACTATAGCAAATGTTTTAGATATTTTCCGGTATACGAATCGGCAACTTTCGTAATTTGCTCTGGTGTTCCCTCGGCTAGCACCGTACCACCAGCCGCACCACCTTCGGGCCCCATATCAATCAAATGATCGGCGCATTTAATAACATCGAGGTTATGTTCGATGATAATCATGCTGTTTCCTGTATCGACAAGTGCTTGCAATACATGAAGCAATTTTTTGACATCCGCCGCATGCAAACCAGTCGTTGGCTCGTCCAATATATACAATGTCTTGCCTGTCGCACGACGTGATAATTCTGTTGCCAGTTTGATGCGCTGTGCTTCACCACCGCTGAATGTCGTCGCTGGCTGTCCGAGCGTAATATAGCCCAAGCCCACTTCGACAAGTGTATCCATTTTCTTCTTGATACTCGGTACGTTCGCAAAAAACTCTGCGGCTTGTTCGACTGTCATATTGAGAATGTCAGAAATCGTTTGTCCTTTGTACGTAATCTCCAATGCTTCGCGATTGTAGCGCTTACCTTTACATATCTCACACTGCACATAGACATCAGGCAAAAAGTGCATCTCGATTTTGATGACGCCATCACCCTGACAGTTTTCGCATCGTCCACCACGAACGTTGAAACTAAATCGTCCAGCTTTGTAGCCACGAATGTTTGATTCGGGTGTATTGGCAAAGAGTTCGCGAATTGTCGTAAAGACACCTGTATACGTCGCAGGGTTACTGCGTGGTGTTCGACCGATTGGCGACTGATCAATTGTGATGACTTTATCAAGATTTTCTATACCAACGATTTCATCGTGACGACCAGCGACTTCTTGGGCGCGGTTGAGCTGGACTGATAATTCTTTTGAGACGATGTCATTGACGAGTGTTGATTTGCCCGATCCACTTACACCAGTCACGATCGTCATCATGCCGAGTGGGATATCGACAGAAATATTTTTGAGATTGTGTTCACGCGCACCAACAACTTTGAGAACTTTACCATTTCCTTTGCGACGTTTTTTCGGTACATCAATCTTGAGTGTGCCACTCAGATACTTGCCGGTGATGCTATGAGAATTTCTGGCAACTTCATCGGGGGTACCACTCGCGCAAACTTCACCACCATGCACACCAGCACCAGGACCAATATCCAGTAGATAGTCAGCGCTACGTATCGTGTCTTCATCATGCTCAACCACCAGAACTGTATTACCAAGATCACGCAAATGTTTGAGCGTGGCAATCAATTTATCATTATCTCGTTGATGCAGTCCAATAGATGGCTCATCAAGTACATACAAAACGCCTTGAAGCCCAGAACCAATTTGCGTGGCCAAACGTATACGCTGCGCCTCGCCACCCGATAGTGTATTAGCAGCACGTCCAAGCTCAAGATAACTAAGGCCAACATCATGCATAAACCCAAGTCGAGCATTGATCTCACGCAAAATTTGTTTGGCAATTATTGCTTCGTTTTCATTTAGTTTTAGATCATCTCGAAATAGTTTGAGCGCATCATCAACACTTAGATCAATCACATCGACAATTGAAAGTTTGTGTACAGTCACCGCCAGTACTTCCGGCTTCAGTCGAGCGCCTTTGCACGTATAGCACTCACGATCACGCATAAATCGCTCAATATCACGGCGCATAAAATCGCTATCCGTTTCTTTATGACGACGCTCAAGATTTGGGATGACGCCCTCATAGGTTGTATCAAATGTTCGGCCCATACTGAGTCGTACTGTATATTTTTGGTTGCCCGTACCATAAAGGATTTTCTGAACGGCATCTTCAGGAAGATCACGCACCCGATCATGAATCGAAAATCCATGAGCATCGCCCACGGCGGCAAGCTTCTTCATATACCATGCATCACTATTGACGCGATTAAATGGACGCAAAGCACCTTCGGCAATAGTTAGGTTAGGGTTAAACACCAACTCAGGATCAACTTCGAGTCGGCTACCGAGCCCCGTACATGTCGGACACGCACCCATTGGGTTATTAAAACTAAATAATCGCGGCTCTAGCTCAGGTATAGCAATATCGGGATGATCTACACAGGCAAAACGTTGCGAAAACATGTGTTCGGCATTTGTATCAGCATCGAGCGCAATCACCATACCATTGGCAATTTCCAGCGCCTGCTCGACGGACTGTGAAATCCGTCCTGTTGACTCTTCGTCATTGACGACACGATCAACAACAATTTCTATCGTGTGTTTAAATTTTTTGTCGAGCTCTGGAAACTCATCGAGCGCATAGATCACGCCATCGACACGTGCACGAGCATAACCAAGTCGCCCGTATTGATCAGGCACATGAGCGAACTCGCCTTTTTTGTCTTGGACAATTGGCGCCAACAACATGAGGCGTTTTCCGTCACCAAGTTCACGCACTGCATCGACAATTGTTTGTGGCGTCTGTTTGCTAACTGGTTTACCACACACCGGACAATGAGGTATACCGATGCGCGCATACAGCAAACGCAAATAATCATAAATCTCAGTCACGGTCGCCACGGTCGAGCGTGGATTACGACTGGTTGATTTTTGATCAATCGAAATAGCCGGGCTCAACCCATCAATCTGATCAACATCGGGCTTTTCCATTAATCCTAAAAATTGACGAGCGTAGCTACTAAGGCTTTCTACGTAACGGCGCTGACCCTCTGCATAGATGGTATCAAAAGCAAGACTTGATTTGCCCGATCCTGACAAACCAGTGATAACGACTAACTTGTCTCGTGGAATTTCGACAGAGATGTTTTTGAGATTGTGCTCACGCGCACCGGTAACTTTGATTGCCTCAGACATAGTGTGTCATTATACCAATTTTGAAGCATTTTGTCACTGGTGCGCTATACTAATGGTAGTGAAAGACCGTCTCAAACATCATTGGCTACGTGTACCAAAAAACGTTCGTCGTCCTGTCGCACTGATCGTTGGTTTTAGCCTTGTACTCACATCTGGTGCTATTGGTTGGCTACCCGGACCCGGTGGCATACCCGTATTTCTTCTCGGTATTTTTGTGCTCGCAAGCGAATTCAAATGGGCAGATGATTTCGGTCGCATAATCCTCAAACTCATCCATGATATCGGCAAATGGTTTCGCCAACATCCAGCGCTTGCAGTCATTGCGATAGCATCAAGCATCTGTATCAGCAGCTTTATTACGTATATGCTTTTTATACGTAAATAATATACTTGACTTTACTCTAAATCTATGGTAGTGTAGATATAATAGATTTTGGGAGTAACTTTATGAGTAAGGCAGTACGCATCATCGGTATAATTCTTGGTATTGGGCTTATCATCAGTCAGCCCGACATTGCCAATGCGCTCTTTGCATTTGTCTTTGCTGGTGTCGTACCATTTACCCACATCGTATTACCATTCTGGGCTATGCTCCTCATCATCGGCGCAATCGCATTCGCTGCGCTCCTGTGGCTAACTCGTCAGCCGTTTTTTATCGGTGATACACCAAATGCCGAAAAGACTGCGAAAAAACAAGCTCGAAATCACGTACTCGCAACAGTCGCCAAACATAAAAAAACTCCTGCGAAAAAATCATCGATAAAAAGTCGACTTCGTAAACAATACCGAACAGCTACAAGCTAAAATAACGTATCGTTTATGCGATACTTTCTGCCCAGAGCTTGAGCTCATCGAGCAGGTATGTGTCGGCTTTGAAATCATATAAACGCTCCAGATCAGCGAGATACTTTGGTAGACGCGACTGAACTTTTTGCGTTCGGTACTGCTCCCATTTGATATGCTCGTCTTCGCTCAGGCTCGACGGAAACTGTCTGGCTTTGTAGCGAAACAGAAGCTCAGGTAAACGCTCGTCGATAAACTGCGGATGAAAATCAGCGAGAGCGTCAGCATCTGCATCTCGTACTGCGGCACATCGTCCTTTATCTTTGTCACTCATAAATCCATCGTATAGTTGATGCTCTACATCACTGCTCGGTGCGTATGGCTCACGCATCTCGAATGCTTCTTGGACAGCCGCACCAAATGTCGGATTTGATGAGAGTATAGCGAGATGTTTATTGATGACATCCATATCAATACTGAGCCGTTTTTTCGCTTCTTCATCAACAACCCCGGCCGGTGCAACAGCAGGACAGCGATTATATGCTAGCTCTTTGACTGGCAACGCAACAAACCCTTCGGTCTTGCGCGCATCACGATCAGCAAATATGACACTGGCAAGTTGGCGTGGACCAGCATTTATAAATGGCGTAGGATCATGCCGCAGATCATAGACTAAGACTGAGCCCGGTTTTGTACCCGGAGCAATCGGAAACGCGATCGTCGTTTTTTCGAACTCTGGACTATATCGCCCTGATGCGTAGACAAACGGTTTTGGTGCGTCGAGATTGACTAGCTCGGCAACTGATTTTTTGTCACGCATCGAGTAGAGATAGTCAAACAATTTTGGCTGTTTTTGTCTGATGAGCCGTGCCAGATCGATCAGTGCTTCGACATCGCTCAGCGCATCATGTGCTTTACTATGCGTCAGTTTATTTATGCTAGCAAGGAGCTCAAGTTTGTTGACGGATTTGCCTTTGTCATCAACCGGCCACTGCATACCATCTGGACGTAGTGCCCTCGTCATGCGGACAACATCGAGCATGTCCCATCTACCACGACCGTCGGCCCAGGACCATTCGTATGGATCATAAAAATTCCGCCACAGCGTATGGCGAATAAATTCATCATCAAATCGTACGTTGTTGAACCCAACCGTTATCGTATCGGCCGTAAAGACATCGCTCATCAATATATCGCAAAATTCTTTTTCACTATAGCCGTCTGTCAGCGTCGACTGAGGAGAAATACCCGTCACCATGATAGCATCTGGACTGGGCAGTATGTCGTCGGTCAGCTTGACCATGATATTGATAGGCTCACCAACAGGATTTAGATCACTATCTGTCCGTTGACCGGCAAACTGCATGATACGATCGTCGCGCGCACTCAGACCGCTAGTCTCTAGGTCATAAAAGAAAAACGTCTTTGCCATACACACAGTATAGCAACAAAAAACACCCTACCGGGTGTGTGGCT
>CAZHUZ010000009.1:0-27311 GCA_964535835.1 uncultured Candidatus Saccharibacteria bacterium
CTCTTATTATATGTTATTTTCCAGTTGAGTTACACTATAGATACATGAAAAATGTTGTAATCATACGAAATGCCGCAGCTGAGGATTTTGGGGGAGGAGAACGATTTCCCGTATTCCTGGCGACAGTCTTAAGAGATAAGGGATATACTCCTACGATATTGTCACGCTCTGACAAGCTTCGGCATTTTGCAGATCATAACAAAGTCATCTCATATAGGAGCTGGTGGTGGTCACATCAAAACTGGAATGGGAAAAACGCCCTGCTCGTACCTATATACGTTGTGTGGCAGATTATTTTATATTTTCATTACCTCATCTGGTTTCTACGACTACACCCAAAGGTCGTTCATATACAGAGCAAGGATGATTTCATCGCTGCATCATGGGCGGCAAAGACCGTACATTCAAAAATAATCTGGACGGACCATGCTGATTTGAAGCATGTCTTCAATAATGTTAGTAAACCGTATCGAAATCCTACCGGAAAACTTGTTGCAAGTGCTGCCAAGTATGTAGATAGTATTACTGTTGTAAGCAAAAGTGAACTTGGTCTCGTAAAACAACATCTCGCTGCTTACCCAAATATTATTAAGAAGCTACAGGTGATCTATAACGGTGCTTTTGATACGGCGGGCAATAAGGCATCAAAAAGAGATAATAAAATATGTACATTTCTCTATGTGGGTCGTGTGGTACGAGACAAAGGCATTGTGGAGATGATAAACGCATTTAATACACTCTATGAAAAAAATAAAAATACTCAGCTCGTGATAGTTGGTGATGGACCAGATCGTAAAGAGTTTGAAAAATTAACTATTAATAATTCGATTCATTTTATGGGCCATCAAGACGATCCTCGGAAGTATCTATCTACTGCTGATATATTTGTTTACCCTACCTATCATGAAGGATTCAGTCTATCGCTCGTTGAGGCTGCGATGATGTCACTGCCTATCATAACAACAAATGTCGGGGGCAATCCTGAAATAATTATTAATAACAAAACCGGCCTACTTGTATCCTCAAAGAATACGGACGACTTGTATCTCGCAATGGAAAAACTTTTCAAAGATCCATCACTAAGAAAAAGACTCTCTGAGTCTGCTAGGTCATCGTTCGAGAAGTCTTTTAGATTTGATAAAATAGTAATAAATCAATTTATACCGATATATGAAAAAGATAATTAGTATCGAAGCTTCCGTTATCGAGCAAAGTGCAAAAACTGGTGTTGGATATTTCACTGTTGGGTTAGCAAAAGGATTGTCAGCACTCCCTAATAAGGGCATTATCATTAATTATTTTTGGTTAAATTTTCTTCGCAAAAAAAAGGCTCAAAGTAAAATAGTACAAATCGCCGAAAAAGAAGGTCGTCTCCAGCAGATAGTTTATATACCGCAGCGTTTATTTGCTAAGTTGGTTTTCTATCGATTAGCACTTCCATTATTTACAAAACAAGCATCATGGGAGCTCTATCCAAATTTTTATATATGGCCAACAACAAGTAGAGCAAAGAAAGCAGTCGTCATACATGATTTATGTTACAAATCTCTACCCGAATTTGTCGAAGATAAAAATAGAATGTTCCTATCTCATGTTGCTGATCGTTCGATGCAAAAAGCTGACTTAATAATTTCTATATCTGCGTTTACGACTTCTGAAATATTAAAATACACTAATGTACCAAAAGAGAAAATTGTAACAATTGGAATTCCTGTTGATACTGAAGATCTCAAACCAAATCTCAACAAAGGTGCTGGTCGGCTATCGAAAAGATATGGTATCAATAAGCCCTATATACTATCACTTGCAACACTAGAGCCGCGAAAAAATCTTGATACTCTCGTCGAAGCATATTGTGCGCTGCCAAAAAATCTACGAGACACATATAGCCTCGTACTTGCTGGTAAGTGGGGATGGAAGATAGATGCTACACGTGAACGTATCGAAAAGCGTCGCTCGGAAGGATTTGATATCATCACAACGGGTTATATCGATATGGATGATAAGGCAACATTTCTATACAATGCTTCGCTATATGCAACTACATCACACTATGAAGGGTTCGGGATGCAAATCCTTGAAGCAATGCATTGCGGTATACCAACACTAGCTAGCAATATACCTGTACATAAAGAAGTGGGTGGCGACGCGTGTGCCTATACGGATTTGTCTATTTCTGCCACAACCGATCAGCTTAAAAAACTTTTGTCAGATCCTGAACTACGCAAAAGATTAACGCAAGAAGGAAAGAAGCGATCTAAAAATTTCCGATGGGATACGTACGCGCAACGAATTTATGATAGGATGTTTTAGTATGAAAACTATTGTCATTGATGCGCGCACGATTGATAGTTCAACTGGACATTACACGCATCATCTTCTCAAGCATATTGATCGATCATTTGCTGATGAGTTTCGTTTTGTTGTGCTAACCCCAAGTAAGACGGCAGGAAAATGGTCGGCTGAATTTCCAAACCTGATCGTAGAAAAGGCTGATGAGAAATCATACTCTGTAGCGGAGCAAACGAGTTTTGTGGCGAGGCTTGAGTCGTACAAGCCCGATCTAGTGCATTTTACGATGCCACAGCAGCCTTTTTTGTGGATGAAACCATCCGTAACAACCGTGCACGATCTGACGCTTGTACGATACGACAATATCGATATGAATAAATACATCTACAAAGTAAAGAAGAGTGTATTTGTCTCACTACTACGAACAGTTGTGATGCGGTCTCGTGCTATCATCACGCCGACCGAGTTTGTCAAAGATGACCTTGTACAATATATGGGAGAAAAATATCGCAAAAAAATCTATGTCACGCTTGAGGCAGGTGACCCCCTGGAAGCCCAGCCTGAAGTCATAAAGGGTTTGGATGGAAAACAGTTTGTGTTTTACGTTGGCAATGCATTTCCCTACAAAAATGTTGAACGTGTTATCGATGCGTTTTCAAAACTAAAGAAAAAATATCCAAACCTCCACCTTGCACTAGCTGGTAAAAAAGATTATTTCTACGAACAACACGAAATATACGTCAAGGAGAAAGATATTTCCGATGTACATTTTCTTGGCTATATCAGCGACGGTGAAAAACGTTGGGCACTGCAAAACTGCGTCGCCTACACCTCGGCGTCACTATCTGAGGGCTTTAACATATCACAACTTGAAGCAATGTATGAAGGCGCTCCAGTCGTTATCAGCAATGCAACGTGCCATCCGGAAGTTGCCGGTGATGCTGCGCTTTATTTTTATCCTAACTCGACCGATCAATTAGTGAAACATATTTCTAACCTCATCGAAAATCCTACTTCAAGAGAAAAAATGATCAAAAAGGGAACAGAACGCGTCAAACAATTTTCATGGCAACGTATGGCCAAACAAACTGTCGACGTATATAAAAACGCACTTCGCTAATTACTACTCTGCTGCTTTTGTGAGTACAACATGGCGGTCACGACCTTCGCCTTCACTGTGTGTCTCGATGTCGCTGTATTCACCTACTGTTTTGTGAACGATGCGACGCTCGGCGGCATTCATTGGCTCGAGATGTTTTGCTTCGCCAGTACTTCGAACTCCTTCGATCCATTCTCGCGCTTGCTCAGCAAGTCGATCATAGCGATGTTTCTTGTAGTCGGCAATATCAACGTTGACACGATTGAGGGCGGCTTCGTTATTTTTAAGCGTTGTAGCAATCATAAATTGAAGACTGCGCAACGTTTCACCGCGCTGTCCTATCAAAAAGCCATTAAGGTGTGTCGACGGTACATGTAACTCAATTACTTCATCATCAGCTGTTGCGTAAACCTCGGTATTTAGTCCGAAAAATGACAGTATGTCCTCTAAATATTTTTTTGCAAAAACAATTGACTCTTCGCGATCCATTAACGTACCTTGCTACCTTTCCGGCGCTTTTGAACCGGTTTCTGCACGCTACGTTCCACCACTTCTGCTTCAACCGCTTTTTCTGCGCGTTTAGTTGTTGACTTGGATGATGAGGAAGATGAATCGGCCAACACTTCCATCTCCTCGACGTCATCATCGAGAACATTTCGTTGTTGCCATACGGCGATCATACTTGAGATAGCATAAAAGAGGAGTAGGGCACCTGGGATAGGGAGGAGCACCATCGAACTAAGGGCGATGACGGGAATAATCTTGAGCATACCCTGACCCATTGCGGCACTAACTTCGGCTTGATCGGTTTCGCCGGTCTTGGCGGATGTTTTTAGGATGTCTCGGAGTTTCTTGCTGTCTTTGGATACGGGTGTAATTTGCTTACTCTGATACCACTGGAAGTAAGTCGCGACGACCGCGAGTAGTAGCGCTGGAATATACCAGCTGCCATTATGTATGACTGGTCTTGTGAGATCGATCAGATGCAGAAATGTTTCGTTGAGACGAGAGTGGTCAGCAACAATAGTTGCGATCGGATCCCATCCCTTCATGAATTCGTAAAAGAATTGATCGATTTTATCGCGATGAGTAGAGATCATCATAATCACTTGATAGAGAGCGATGAATATCGGTAGCTGTACGATAAGCACACCAAGTGGCGCAAACGGGTTGATACCTCGCTCTCGGTACAATTCGAGCATCATCTGACCTTCGAGTTGTTTGTTGCCGGCAGCTTTTTGTTTAATCTTTTTTAGCTCTGGTTGGATTTGTCGCTGGAGCTTAGTCTGGTGAAGCTGTTTTTTGATCAATGGCCACATCAGTAAACGGACTAAAACTGCAAAGACGATAACAGCAAATCCAAAATCATTTCCGGGGATAATGCCATATAGTCCCATCAAGATGTTGAATACTGGCTGGATAATAATGGTCTCAAACCATGACATGAATAGTAATTCCTCAGTTAACTAGTAGATTAATTATACCATTTCTTTATGATCGATCGACATCGATATATTGTAGGCGAGTAACAAGTTTTGTTATCTCTTGAATCAGGTCGTCATGAGGTAACAATAAAACATCTTGTGATATAACAGTAATGATGGTGTCGTATCCCAATTTTTCTAGTTTTTGCTCATGTCGCACAATATTAAAAATGCGACGTCGGATACGATTGCGTTTAACAGCAGATTTGTAGATCTTTTTGGATACCACTACAGCGACGCGGGTGGGGCGGTCGGGTTGCGTAGCGACGTATTTTATAATGAAGTTCCTACTCCTCTTCGTCTGGCCTTTGAGAAAAACCCGCCGCAAAGCAGCTCGTCCATGAAATCGATGTTTCTTTGGTAACATACTCCTATGATGTCATAAATCAAATATACCGTCGACTACAACGGTATATTTGATTTTTTGTACTTTTTATGTACAAATAGCTAAACGCTGATTTTTACTCGTTTTTTGAGTCGTCGGGCTTTGAGGACAAGGCGACCAGCCTTGCTGCTCATACGAGCACGAAATCCATGCACACGTGCACGACGTCGTGTCTTTGGTTGAAATGTTCTTTTAGGCATACTGCAACGTATTTTACCCTAAGAAGGCAGTTTTCTCAAGCCTTAGACTTGAAAATTACCAGAAATGTTTCGTTTGATAAATTGTTTTCCACAATTACCCTGCACTTATCCACATAATTAACAGAGGTATTTTGACATTGTGTATAAATATATCTTCGTAGGCCCTCTCAACTATACACAGTCATTCACACTTGTGGAAAACTCCCCCGCCCTCTATACTTGATAGTAGTAAAAGCGAGGGTATAAAGAACCGTGACAGAGACCGAACGGCATCGTTTGTGGCAGAGTGTTTGTGGCGAGATAGAACTAACTATCACGCACGCTGCCTACATGACTTGGTTTAAAAAGACCGAGTTGCTTGATGTCACGGCAGATAATGAGGTGTTTATATCGGTACCGAATATATTTGCCAAACAGCAATTCGAAGTAAAGTTTAATAGCCTCCTCAAAGAGACGTTCAAGCGAAATACAATTACTCCAAAAAAAATACAGTATGTCATCGGCACAAAGATCGAAAAACCGACCGACAACCGTGTTGCTTCGATCACAGCTCCACGCGTACAAAAAAGAGAGAGTTCTGGAGCAAACCAACAAAGCCTCAATAGCCGCTATACATTTGATACATATATTGTTGGTGGTAACAACGACCTCGCTTACGCTGCCTGTCAGGCAGCAGCGGCCAACCCTGGTGCAAAATACAATCCCCTGTTTATTTATGGTGGAGTAGGTTTAGGTAAAACTCACCTCATACAAGCGGTTGGCAACGAAATTATACGTAAAAAGCCTGAGATGCGTGTACTCTATATCAACATCGAAACCTTCGTCAATGAGTTTTTGGATAGTATTCGCTTTAAGAAAAAGGGGTTTTCTGATAAATACCGTAATGTCGATGTACTGATTGTCGATGATATGCAATTTATCGTCGGTAAAGAAAAAACTCAGGAGGAGTTTTTCCATACATTTAACGCTCTTCATCAGGCAAACAAACAAATTATTATCAGTTCAGACAAACCGCCAAAAAGCATTCCTACCCTCACCGAGCGACTACGCAGTCGTTTTGAATGGGGTATGGCAATTGATATACAGATGCCAGACTTTGAGACTCGTTGTGCTATCATCGATGCCAAGGCAGCCCAATCCGGTACATCTTTGCCTCGTGAGACAACTGAATATATCGCCAATAATATCAAAACTAATATTCGTGAACTAGAAGGTGCTCTCAATCAATTATTGGCCGTTGCAGAGCTTCGAGGTCTTGAACCAAATATTGATACGGCAACTGCCTTAATCGGCAATGTCAAACAAACACGTCCCAATCACCTCACCCCAAAACATGTCATACAGCATACGTCGAAACATTTCCAAATTGATATTGCTGAGCTTCTCAGTGCAAAACGCGACAAACATATTGTTGTTCCGCGACAAATCGCTATGTATCTTCTCAGAAGTGAGCTCCATCTGAGCTTTCCTCGTATCGCAGCCGAACTAGGTCGCAAGGATCACACAACCGCTATACATTCGATCGAAAAAATTGACAAGGCCATCAAGTTAGACTTTGTGGTTCGTGAACAAGTATCGGCAATTAGGGATGCATTATATGCCTAAAGAAATGAGTATAAAATGTGCACAACCTGTGAACCAAGTAATGGATAATGCTGTGTTTGTTTATCCACATCTTCCCCAAATTGGTGCACACTGTGTCAATGCTGCTCGTACATGGTGGGAAAACTCCCCTACTTATACCCAAGCAAGGATCCAAAAAACCACATATTTACCCACATCGGTTTGTTATAAATTACCTCAGTTAAAGTCCCTTTTTTCCTCATTATCCACACAGCCTATTACGACTACTACTATATATAAATAATAAGAAAGGACACATATATGAAACTCGCAGTTACTCAAGAAAATCTCGCCCGTGCACTCGGCATTGTTGGGAGAGTTGCACAGGGAAAACTATCCCTCCCTGTACTCAACAATATTCTACTAAAAGCAGAAAATAATCAGCTCATACTTGCTGCAACAAACCTCGAGATAGCAATCACTGAACATATTGGTGCGAAACTCCAAAGCGAAGGTTCTATAACTGTCCCTGCCCGGCTAATCACAGATTATGTTGCAAACTTACCGAAAGGAACTGTCTCATTAGAGCTGGATAAAAATAAACTTCATATTACAACTGATAATTATCGATCAACCGTCAATGGCATGCCTGCTGATGAGTTCCCTGAACTGCCACAAATTGAAAATCCTATACAATTCAAACTCGATGCCCAGTCGGTTAAAAAAGCAATCACACAAACGGTATTAACAGCCTCTCATGATGAAACACGTCCTATATTGACAGGCGTTTACCTACATACATTTAATTCGTCACTATTTATGGCTGCAACTGATGGCTATCGACTCAGTGAGAAAAAAGTCGCTCCTATCGATCAGGATGTGTCGGCGATTATACCTGTGCAGACATTGCAGGATGTCGCCAGGGTCTTGCCTGATGATTGTGATGAGATTGAAGTTTTGCTTGATGCTCAGCAAATACGATTTTTGATGAATGATATAGAAATTACCAGTCGATTAATTGATGGTACCTACCCTGATTATCGACAACTCATCCCTTCATCAACTGAAATATCATTTACAACCGCCAAGGAAGACCTCGTACGTATTAGTAAAATTGCTAGCCTCTTTGCCAAAGAGAGCGGCGGAAGTATTACGATAAAAACTGATACAGTTGCTGGCAATGTCTCTATACATTCACTCGCTTCGCAAATTGGTGAAAACACTTCTGAGCTACAAACAACTCCTTCGGGTGATGGTCAGGTTACTTTAAACTCACGATACTTGATAGAGGCGCTAGGAGTGATCGAAGACAATGATATCGATTTTGGGTTTAGTGGCAAACTCGCGCCGTGTGTCGTCCGCGCACAAAAAAATAGTGATTATACTCACATTATCATGCCACTTAAGAGCTAGTGTATTTATCATTTACCTACTAGTATAATACGTATGGTTATATCTAACATTTGTTTACGCCAATTCCGTAATTATGAGAGTAAAGAGTTTAAATTAGGTGATGGCACAACTATTATATCGGGATTAAACGGTACAGGTAAAACAAATTTATTAGAAGCAATACACATACTTCTCACAGGTCGATCGTTCCGAGACAGTGATGATGACTTAGTGCAGTACAACAAAACCTGGTGGACAGTAAGTGGTGTGATCGATGGGATAGAGCGAGAAGTTCGATTTAATGGTAGTAGCAAATCATATCGTATCAATGAAGCTTGGTACAAGAGATTACCAAAACATTTTACTCTTCCGGTGGTGTTATTTGAACCAGATGACCTCATGCTTATCCACGGTTCTCCGAAATCACGGCGTCACTATCTTGATGAACGAATAGTAAAAACCTCACCAACGTATAAAAATGTGCTCGGTAAATACGATAGAGTCATCACTCAGCGAAACCGCTTGTTGAAAAATATGAAGTATGATGAAGACCAATTATTCATATGGGATATGCAACTTGTAGAATTGGCGAATAATATTGTTCGTGAAAGAAAAATGATGATAGATGTTTGGAATAACGCACTGCCAAGCATTTATTCACATATCGCGCAAAAGGAAACAATAATAAAAAGCGTTTATCACAGTAAAACACCTCAACGTAATTACCAACAACTCCTTATAAGACAGCTTCATGAAAGCCGTGAGCGAGACAAAATAACAGGAACTACAAGTATTGGTCCTCACCGTGACGACTATGAGTTTTATCGTGATGGTAGGTCATTTACTACAACTGCTTCACGTGGGGAAATTCGTAGTTTAATGCTCTGTTTGAAACGGTATGAGGTAGATGAATTGTTCGTGCATTACAGTCGCTTACCCATTATTCTTCTTGACGATGTATTTTCAGAGATAGACGAAAAGCGGCAACATGCCCTCTTTGATTTATTTGATAAAAATTCAATATTTATCACAAGTACCGACTATCCGCATTTTATAACAAAAAAATCAAAAGTGATAATAATCGAATAATTATCTGATAATTAGTCCTCGATAAATGTTTGCGGCATGTATTTACTATTGAGATAGTCGTTTGACCACACAATATTATAATTATTTGGTTTGCCACCTTTACTTTTGATATAGTCGAGAGCTTTGGTCCGTTGTTTTTCTGCTTCCTCGGGTGGATACTGGTAGCGTGAATGAGTATCGTAGTTATATGTCTCTTTTAGGAGTGTTATCGTAACAGTGGGTGTATTCCCCGTTTGGTAGTTGCGAGAGTCTATTGAGAAATCATCGGTGTATATCGGAAAATACAAACTGAAGAAGCTGTCATCTGGCTCATTGCTATTGCTCTGTTTTATGCCGGCAGCTTTTTGTGCGCTAGATTGTTCAGAAAATTTTACATATCGTGGCTTAAATTTATATGAGATCTCATTAATAACTCTACCATTAGCCCCTTTTATTTTTTGGAGCTTTAATAAGTAATCTTTGTTATTGTTTAAAACGGCATTAGGGTAAAACCTTATTTCATTACCTGTTATGGATAGTCTGCCGAATTGCTCATCATTGATACTATATGAACCAACTGACTCAATTTTTTTTGAGAAAATAAATCCTATATATACCACATTCATATCAACCGCCGTCGGAATAGGATCGGTAGATACTAAATCGAAAGACAATGCGCTATAGGTAAACCACACACCAATAGTAATCATGATAGGTAGTAGAATTGCTATAAGTATTCGACTAAGTCGTGCATTATTGTTTTGGTCAAAGAAAAAGTTATACACCCTTATAATCCTCCCCAACCAGCTAATTGCGGATTGTTTTTGTAATTAGTATATGTAGTACGTTTGACCATATTAGAAGAATTACCAGAAATGACTTGCAAGTTACCGTTCTCAACACCAATAACAATTCCAACATGAGTATTGCCGGAAACGACATAAACATCCCCAGGCTTTGCGTCAGGTGCATTCGCATCGCGGGTATAAAAGTATCCATGCGATTGCAGGTAGCTTCGTAGGTTTGGCACACTGGCGATTCGCCATCCACCAGAGGCACCTCCCGTAAACGAAGCCCCCGCCTCTTTGTATACCCAGCTTACAAAATCAGCGCACCATGCCTCCCAGACGCCGTCAGTGTATTTGAGAGATTGGCTTTCTGGTGTACCTTCTTCAGCTAAAGCTATTTGGACTATGCGGTTTGCGGCCTGGGAAGTGCTACCAGAACCGCCTCCACCCCCTGTACTGCTTCCACTTCCGTTGGTGTTACCACCATTGTAAAAGTCAGCAATACATTTTTTGCTAGCATCCGGTGTGCTGACGTCGCTAGGTTGAGTAGAGACGGGAGGTGTTGCTGCATTGGGGGCAGGTGCCGAAGAGGTTGCCGCACCAGATAAGGCACCATATGCGTCTTGTGCTGCCGCAATACGTGCATCTAGATGCAGTATACCAGGTCGTTCATATTTTCGCATAAAAGATTCGGTAGCCCCAGTTACGGTTGTTTGTGCTTTGAGATCGGCGAGTGCCGCGCTCTCACTCCCAGTTAGTTCGTGCCATGCAAAATCAAGCTGGAGTCCCAGGTCGCTAACCGGACGTTTCTGAGCTGCTGCATAGTCGCGTAATGCAAACTTCCGGTCATCCCATTGTGCTAAACCATAACCACCACTGGTGGGGATAGTATCACTGGTTATCATACCCGCACCCTGTACACGGTCAGGACGTAAACCCGATTCTATCTGCCAGTTACCTATAATGCCAGCAACTTGCTGTGGGGTGAGGCCTTTGCCAATGAAGAAATTCCAAATCTTTTCGGCATTATTATTTCCTGCAACCGTCGAACCACCACTACTGCTGCTTGCTGTGGCCTCTCCTGGAGGACATCGAGCCAAATCAGTGGCGTTACGATCATAGTGTGTCGTTCGATTCTGCAAGTATGCGTCCTTAAGGGTTGGTGGCTTTATTTCGACTAGCGCACCAGCAGGTTGTGTTATAACAAAAATAACACAGAATACTACAGTGATTAGCCGTGTAAAAAAATGATGTGACAATAGCTGTACTAGCATCGGTTTGATGATCCTAACGTATCCCAGTGCCAGTTCTCATAAGTAAACTGCTTGATACCATAACTTGATGCGTTATCACGAAGCCATATCCATCGTGGATCGGTAGATGTTACTCTTGCCGCACAAGAGGTAGTACTAGTACCTACAGCACCATCAGCGAGAGTAAAATCAATAGCAATACCTAGTTGATGCGGCGATGCGCCTGGAGTAGCACAACGTGGATTATTATATGTACCACCACAAGAGTTATCAAGACGAAATGATGAAGTTGCCGTTAACGACCTACCTGCCGCTTTGGCAGCCTCTCCCATGCGCTGGAACTGATCAGCCACCGCAGCATTAACTTTGGCATTGGCAATACTCGATAAAATACATAATCGTATGGAAGGATTTGGCGATGAGACTGCGCTGCCGGTATATTTAGTTTTTATGATACCGGCATCGGCTGTACCTGCAGGACAAGCTTGATTGGAGTCAGCGTAATTACCGGGTTGGTTGGCTGAAGTTGCCGGTGAGGTGCTACCGTTCCCTGCCGCTGTAGATGATGTCGATGAAGCCGTACTCATATAGCTAGCACGCGTACCACTATCAAGAGCACAGAATTTATTAGGATTTGGGTAGATTGGATCAGAGCATGTATCGTCACCCAGCGTGTTGCTTCCAAAATTCTCCAATGCGTCCTGCATATTGTGGTCCTTGATATAAAATTGGAAAAAACGGTGCATTTCAGCAATAGGACCACTATTGTTGCTAGTCGTATCAGTGCACGTATCAGTCTCACTTATCTTAACGTGCTCACCAGGCAGGTATTGTGGAATTAGGAGGTGTTGATATTTTTGACTGATGATAGGATGGTTCCAGATAATACACGTTGCGTACCACTTGAGAAACATCGGACCATTTCTGTATTTCAAAGTCCTGTCTCCACCGTCGACAAAATCATAACTATGCTTGCCTGGCGTACAATTCTCTTCTGGCTTATTGATATCCCGTGGGGACTTAAGGTTAGCATCTTTACAAGCATTATTTCCAAAAATTTTAGGCCCACCAGAAAATGATGTGAAGCTTTCTTGTTCTTTTGGAACGCAGGCAACAGGATCGGTTATACCTCTTTCCCGGCAGGCTTGTAGTAGTTCGTCTAGATTACCCGTAAAGACATCCTCGGTGTACTCTTGTTCACGATCGTATATATACCCGTTACCAATCATATAACTTAGTACCTGGGGAGGGGTGAATTTCAAACCAGTAATGTCTTCAGGCAGCTGTGATTCAATAGGGTCACAACTCCAAAATGGGTGCATACCTAACTCAACACGGACATCGTAATCAGTACATAGATTGCCGCGATAACGATCTTTGTATGGTTCTTTTGCGAGTGTTTTTTGTGAGACAAGATTTATAATATTTTCCGGTGTCGTGGCAAGTAGACTACCAACCCCACCGATAGTCAAACGGGCATCATTGTTAGCAACACCCTCAATAATTGGCAGTGTTTTGAAACTAACAGTATCACGCAAACGTTCTAACGGCGTTCTAGTATCATTTTTGGCCGTGGCCTGAGAAATGATATGTGAGCTTGACAGCGCATCACGATCTATCTTGTCAAATTCTTGAGTATTAACCGGTCTGTCACCTGCGCCACGACCGATGCGAGATGCAAGTGCTGCCGAGCCAGATCCAAGCGCATTTCCAACCCCATAACCTGCCTCTAAGTCTTTTTCCGGATCGGGTACAACTGCCGAGTTGGTATACATGATTATCTGTTCGACAACCCATCTCATCATATCGCCTCCTTGATAAGAAGAACTTCCAAGAGCAGAGTTATTAACTATGAAAGTACCAATCATATTTGATACTCCACCACAGCCTTCTGAAGTAGGGAGACCAACTTGTGGCAACATGACGCCATTAGCATAACGCGACATACCTCTTAACGCATCATCACGAACAGTCCCCTGGGTCATAAGGGTATAAGCACCCGAGTCACTAAATTGTTTTTGTTTGGAAACGTCAACAGACCCAGTTTTAGTAGTGTAGTTTCCTACCATACTTGTTTGTTGCCAATTCTTTAGATCACTGGAATTTGACTGATCGATTAGAGAACTAACTGAACCCTCTAACTCAATAAGCTTTGGAGCTTTTGCAAGTTTACCCATGATAGAGACCTGCATCATGAGCGAATCAAGAGTACAGCCCGTTATTGTTTGGTCTAATTTGTTGGCGCCATCGTCTAGTACGCTCGTATATTCGTCTGGTTTTTGCGTTAATGAACCTTTGGATATTTCGCCGATAGACTGGTTGATGGTTTGGGCAGTGGAGGCGTTATCGCTTTTTTGAGAATCATTTTCGCCTACGGCACCTTCTGCCTTGATCTGTGGTGTACCACTTTTAAATTTATTTCGAAAATCATCGATCACATCCGATAGCTTTGACGAGCTGCCTAATGAGTTTTTGCGCACAACTGAAAACTTGAATAACTGATGAATTCCCTGTGGCGATCGAAAGGCAAAGGCCTTTGGATCCATGATAGCCTTTTGGAAACGTGCAACTAATTGGTGTGTCTTGGGATATTTTTCGATAAATTGTTCAGGATCTGTGATAACCTTTTCACTTCCGGAGTCGTCAATATATCGAACAGCAGTTAGGAAGTATCGACCATTGCCACCGACATAATCACCATCTTTGATGATACCCTCTCGCTTCATATTGCCAATTTCTTTTTCGGTTGCACCGGCACGCTGTAGACAGCGGATATCTTTTTTGACATCACACGTACCACCGTCTGATGTAGCTTTAAAATAGCGCCAACGTAGGATACTCGCTGTGCGACGATGATAGGTGTCGCGGACAAATTTATCACTCCAGTCGGTAGTTGATTCTTTGAAATTTGTAAAAACCGCGTTTGGCGATGAGAACATCCCCCAGAACAATAGGAGCAACACTCCTCCCAATACTGCTTTACCTCCCCGTTTAATATTTTTGGCTGAAATTAGTTTGTCGAGGACTTCTGCTGTTGGTTTCGCAACTACTGTGCCAACACCGGTTGACGCCACACCAGCCTCAATAGCGGTTTTTTTGGCTTGGTGAGCGGCTTCACCGACAGCATGTTTTAATTTATCAGCGCCATCAAACACTTTATTAAATGGGTCATGTGCCTGGGGCGTTTGATCAAATTCATGATCGCGAGCCTCATCCATAGGTCTCATATTTCTAGGTGTTTGGCTACCTAGTTTATTTAACGGACTACCACTACCACCCGGTTTTGGTGTTGGGCCCGATGGTATTTTTGATGAGGGAATAGTTGCCATCGCTCCTAGTTACCTTCATTATTATCCACTATGGGTGGTGACGTTGGCTGATTAGTGAAGTCAGCTTGATGGATTTCTTGAGCGACTTTTTGTTGACGGGCTAACTCCTCAAGCTGCTGAGGATTGGTTGTGATGAGAGCTGTCTCAGTCGGACTGGCAATAACCTGGATATGAACATGGTTTTGACCAGCAAAGAATAATCCTTGGCCAACAGGAAAGTTGGTCAACCGCTTTTTTTCCTCATCAGTTAGACGGAATACTTCAGTGAGAACATCGACGGCACTTGTAGATTGCTTGAGAAGCAATTGCATACTCGAGTTTGCAACGATAGCGCGGCCCATTTTGCTACTCATGAAGTCCTCCACATCCTGAGTAATGGTGGTCACGCCCAGGTAATACTTACGGGCACGCTTAGCCAAGCTAAAGAGAAAATTAGCTGAGTCATCATATTTCATAAGCTGCCAAGCTTCATCAACGACGAGCATACGCTTTTTCATATCAGCACGAACCCTGTTCCATATATGACTTAGGACAATATACATTGCTACTGGGCGTAACTCATCTTCCAGGTCGCGGATATTGAATACCACCATTTTATTGTTGATATCAACATTGCTCTGCTGAGAGAATATACCAGCAAAAGTGCCGGTGGTATATTTGCGCAAGCGTTGTGCCAGTTGAGGGCCTGTTCCACCCATATGGAGCATAGTTTCATAAAGATCATTTATAGTAGGAGGCACGGTATTGTGTGTGAGCGGGTCGGAAGTGATGCCAGCACGGGTATAAGTATCTATCAGGGCTTGGTCAAGATCAGCCTCCTCTGCAGGTGATAACCCCGTCATCATAGTCGCACCTTGACTATTGACTGTTGCACCACCCAGCATAAGGCGTAAGAGACCATGCAATGTTACCAAGTTGGCGCGGAGCGCATCATCAGCATCGTCACTATCGATGACACGAGGCAGATCAAACGGATTAATACGAACATCTGAGTTGAGGCTAAGGTGGATGTAGCTACCACCTACAGCTTCGGTCAAGCGTTGATACTCATTTTCAGGATCAATGATGAGGATATCTGCGCCCATCATCATCGTGCGGAGGGCCTCAAGCTTCACTGCGAAGCTTTTGCCAGCACCAGATTTGGCAAACACAACCGCGTTAGCGTTTTCCAATGTGAAGCGATCAAAGATCACCAAGCCATTGTTGTGCATATTGATCCCGTATAGGATACCTTTTTCCTGTGTTAGATCAGCACTGGTGAATGGGAAACTAGTACTAACTGCACCAGTGTTCATATTACGACGTATCTGTAATTGATCAATCATCTGCGGAGCAGTACTGTGAAATCCCTGTTCTTGCTGGTAGGATGCGACTTTAGAGAATACTATTTGTTGTCCAAGGATAGTTTCTACCTTGTGTTGAATAAAACTCATCTCCTCGAGACTGTCTGCGTAGAGAGTAATATACAGCCCAAAGCGGAAGAATCGCTCGGCGCCAACCTGAAGCATATCCCGTAGCTCTTCTGCATCTTGGATAGCGGCTTCAAGACCAGGGTCACGGACACGATTGTGCTCCTGGTTGATTGTGACACTAGCTTCTAGCTGAGTTACCTTTTTGCGTAGGTTGTTGAGAACTACTTGACTCTCAACAGGATAAATAAACATACTTGTATCAACAACCTCATCGAGATTAATAATTGAGCTTAGCCAGCCGGTATAAACTTGGCGTGGATAGCCATAGACATAAATAGTTCGCCCATAGCGTGTACCCACCCGAAAATACGACCCTCGAACCTCTAAGCTACTCGGTGCTATGGTATCGCGCAAAGTAGTTATACCTTTTAGGAACTCGGCTTGGACTTCCTGCATTTCTTTTTCGCGCTGTTGTTCGGCGATATCAATAACATGCTTCTTTTTGTTACCAAATAAACCCATGGCTAAAATGACCCCCTTGATAAATCAGTGGCTGGGGCGTGTCCATCGCCTTTCTCTACGTAAGTACCAGTAACTTTATCAAAATCGACTAACGGTTGCCGGACGGCAGTGTCCGGGTTGTAGTAGTTATAAAACAAATTAGCTAACTGCTTTGTATCTAGCTGAACAGCACGAACACCCATCTGCATGGTACCGTTTGATACGAGGCTGACACGATTTCTGATCTCATCTTTAGCTTTTTGGTAGGTGTCCTTGTCAATTTTAATCAGTGTCTGCTTTTGTGGTTTAAATGCTCCCGTCACCATATTACGTGTCATATTGACTGCAACATTGATGTCGCCTCCGGGATAATACGGCACCACAATATAAAACAATTTGTCCATGATATTGGCTTCGTCCGCCAGTACCTCAATAAAATCCATGTAGTCATCCATCAGTGTACCAAGCAATATGTTATCCTGATCACGACGTAGATTTGTGAGCAGCTCAAGATAGTGGCCGATGTCAATACGTTGAGAGCGAACCAGTATTTGTATAGGGAAATAGAGTGAATTTAAAAACGCTTGATAGCTATACTCGACACTCTCTTGTTCCTGCTGACTCATGAGGTCAAAGTTGATTGATTCACAGGCCACAACAGCTCGAAAGCTCCCGTCGCTCATCACCACCATATTGTCGCGAACCTCAGATATCAACAAAGCATTTTGTGTGCTATTAGCATTACGAACGGGCCGTGCATCTTTGACGGTATTCTCGCTCGGTGTATTACTTGCGTAACGGTTTGTAGTTTTACGCGGATCCATCGCCCACTTTTATCCTCACTTCACTCACGTATGAGCATTAATGCAACTGGATAACGACCTCTTGGTCGCCCAATGTCTCTAGCCGGTGAGCTGCTTCACGCTCAATTGAGCTAATTGACATATTGTGATGATTGCTTGCCAGGTCAATTATATCAGCTTGAGGTAGGTTCGTGCTAGCGCTTTCTGTAGTGACAGACTGCTGGTTGTTGCTAGCTACTTCAACAGCTTGGTGTGACGACATAGTGGCGACAAACGGTTGGGCTATCGATGGCGTGACGACACGTGGTAGCCGTTCGGTAGCGGTGTCTGGCTGGCCATCGTCGACACCATCTGTCGTCTGACTCATTCCTGCCTGGAAAGATTTGACAGTCTCAGTTTTAAGCAAAGACTGCTCTTCAACTAGATCGCTAAATTGTTTACCGACACCCTGATCAGCATCCATCACATCAGGTATGGTTGAAGCCTCGGCAATGACAGTATCATGCAGTTTTCCGTATTGCTGCAAAGATGAATAGTCGTTGATACCACGGCGTGACCAACCTTGAGTATCGATAACCTCTGCGAGGTCTCGGAAGCGCTCCTCAGCTTCTTCAGGTGTTAGGTCTTTGGTAAGTTTTTCTTCTACGACGTGTGGCGCAATGATAGTAACGAGATTGATTTCACCTTCTGGCCACCACATTTTGAGTTTTGGCTTCATGAAAAATCGTACTATCGCCGCCAGCCACAACTCCATCGGCTGATCTTTGCGCAGCGGCAATGCGATAGCGATAAAGAGTATCGTTATTGGTAGCGGTAGCAACACCAAACCTATAAATACCTGAGCAAGTACCCACTCTAGGCCAATCGACATCGCTGCCACAATTAGGTAGATAAACTGGCGAAAGCTAAACGGACCGATCAGCTTATCTTCGGCTTCGACGTCTTGGGGTACTTTGTAGACTGCCATTAGCTTTTAGTATAGCAAAGTTACTAATTCTATTTGCGATACATGCGTATACCGAGCTTATCGTAATTAACATGCAGATAGCCACCGATTTCTTTGACAGCCTCAGGAGCTTTAGCAATAACATCTTGTGCCATTACTCCTATGTATACCGTATCATCGCCAGAGTAGCAAAATTCGTATTCTGGGATGGACATTGGCTGGATTGCCATACGCCCAGTTGCACGTATAGAATGTTTGAGACGATAATCAGATGGTGTCCACAGGCCGCTTCCGCCAGAAGGGGGATTAAAATTTTTCCCCTGATGTTGAGTTGGCTGCTGTTGTGGCTGAGATGATTGTTGGGGTTGTGCTTGCTGTTGCTGCTGAACTGGCGGCTGCCAGACACTTTTTGGTAATGAGCCAAGATAGCTTTGCATCGCCGCCTGCTGTTTGTTATTGAGCTTAGTATTTATCATAGGGTCAGAAAGTGCGGTGTAGTAGCTATTGGCGAGATTAATCTGATGCGCACTACCCTTAGAGACAGCCTCTCTGTTAGCTTGTAGAATAGTAGTATCATGCATACCAGCTACCGACTGAGCTGATACCTTACCAAATGCATCCCAGCCCCCTGTATCTGGTGAATGGCTCGGATTAAGATCAGGCGCACCATCAAGCTTGGAGGCATTGCGAGCAAAATTAGCATTAAAGCTTTTTTGCAACTGGTCATTTCCTTTAATACTTTGTTTGATCTGTCGTAATTCTTCAACCTCACGCCGATCAGATAGTTGGTCAAGAGCTGCACGTCGCATAGCTTCTGGCTTTTTATCATCTCTGGCAATTGCTGATAATGTAGCGCTGTCTCCAACGCCTTTCACATTTTGGTTTTCACTAAACCTGCGAGAAAACGAAGCAGCTTCTTTCGATATACGTTCATCGCGTAGATTCTCACCGATTGTCTGCCGATGCGATCCGTAACCGCCGGATAACGAATTAAAGCGACTTGATGCGTTCAGGCGGCGGTTCAGTTTACTTCTCACTTTTCGATGCGGTGCACGGCCTTCGTACTGGCCGCCAGCTATCAGAGCCTTTCGCTCAGCTTTCTGCATTTGTCGATATTTACCGAAGGTAGTACCTTTATATTTATTTGAAGCCCCCTTGGCCACAGTACTAAGACCTGCTTTCATCTTGCCGGCAATGCCCTCCATACCCTTAAACATTGCCGGTATGAAAAACAACGGCATGGCAATGATAAACAGTTGTACCACCGCCCAGACAGCTTTGACAGCATCAGCAGTTATAGCGCCAGACTCGGGGAAAAGATCTTTGATAAACTCGCCGTTACCTAGGACAGACCCGACAATATCAGCCGCAAACATCGAGGCGCCGAACATAAACATCACGGCAGGATATATCATCAGTAGCTTACTAAACATGCCCCACCATTTTTGGAAGAATTTCTCAGTATTTGGCAGTACCCAGGCGGCAAACGCTAGCGGAGCTAGTACTACCAGAAATATTAGCAACACATAGCGAATGATTGCGAGCGCTAATGTCGTTATGAAAGCGATGAAAATTGCTACAAGTCCGACAGCTATAATAACCGTGATAATTGTGATACCACCCATAAGGCCGCCTGCAATTAGACCGATCGTACAGCCAACTTTATTGCCAAAAAAGGCACCGCCCGCTGCCCCGACCACGATACCTGCAGGGCCACCAACAGTGCCTACAATGCCACCAATAGCGCCACCGATCACGCCACCAACGTTACTACAGGAACTTTGCTCTTCGGATGATTCGGATGATGAAGTAGGGGGACTCTCGATACCTTCACTCAGTGAGCTAACAAAGCTCATCATATTGTGACCCAACACATTACTGACATCAATCGCGAATGCACAAACATAAAATGACATGTTTATCAATATGACCGCTGCGACTATACGAGGTAAGGTGCGCTTGATACCATAGCTAGATATGCCCATAGATGTTGCTTGCGACATGATGATGATCAGAAACGCGATCCCTATCATGATATTAGCTAGATTGACGAATACCCCCCAGGCTGAACGCATGGCATCATTACTGAGTGCCTGAAAATTAAATATCACATCCAAAAAAGCTGCAATAAATTTGATCGTACCAGAAGTGATGTCGATCAATGGACATGCGATATAACCAAGCGCACCGCCAACACAGGTGATTTCTTGGCCATCTTGCGTCGTCGTCGTATTCTCACCAGGAGCGGCAAACTGTATAAGCGGAGTGATAGGCGTAGCAACTGTTTGATTGCCGGGCAGACTGCTAGCACCTGCATGAGACGGCAGAGTAGTTACTATCACAGACGCACAACACATGGCTAGAGCGAGCAAAACGACATGGCGCATTTGTACAAGATGACGAACGTTACTATAAAATCCCCTGAGCATACTATGCAGTTACTGTACATTATCCATGAGCTTTTTTCCATAGGATAGGCTATTTGTTATACCAAAACGATACATAGTTTGCTACTATTTACAATATGACATCTATCTCGCTACGGCATCTCCTGACACGATATCTATGCGTAGTTATACTAGCTTTTGCGGTCATAAGCGTCAGTACTTCCCCTGTATCGGCAGCCAAGATCAAATGTGTCGGTACGAATGGACAAACAGTTGAGGTCGAAACGACTAGGCCGCAAGGCGAGACCTGTGCCGATCATAACTTGGATGAATATAGTCCCGCCCAAGGCGCACCACAAACAGATGCGTCAAGTGGGGGCAATGATAACAACAAGTCTTGTGGTGTAAATACGGTGATCTTAGGTTGCAGTGGAGCTGGCTCAGAGCCTATTACGCGTGTTTTTATGGAAATATTTAATTTCTTTGCTGTTGGTATCGGCATATTGGTAGTTGCCGGAATCATCATGGGCGGTATACGCTATGCGACAGCCAACGGCAATACGGGACAGGCCGAGCAAGGAATAACAATCATCGTCAACGCTGTTATCGGATTATTATTATTTATCTTTATGTTCGCACTGGTTAATTGGCTAGTGCCCGGGGGGTTATTCTCATGAGATTCTTTAATACTACATATCGCCAGATGTTGATTATGGCAATCGTTGCCTGGGCAGTTGTCGGCGTACCATCAGTTGCTTCTGCGATATCGATCCCCGATGACCCTTCGGTACGTGGCGAGGGTATTAAAACACTATCACAACAACTTTGTGGCAATGTAACAGATTGCCAACAACGATTTGAGAAAGGAGCTCTCAGCTGCACCGATAACGACACGTTCTCTACTGGTATAAAAATAGCCGACTGCATAATCTCACAGATGGGGCCGTACCAAAAAAACTTCCAAAGTAAACGGGATTTCATAACTCAAGAGATCGAGGCGATATGGGCTGATGCGTCAGAGTCCCAGCATCAAGATAATACGAAGAGTAAGTGCTTCAGCACAATTTTAGGCTTCCCTGCATGGTATAACGGGCTACAATGTGATAAAGATGGTCCTAAAATTAGCAAGCTCAATGATGTATGGGTAATTGTCCTAAATATGATCCGCTGGTTACTCGGGGTTGCTGCCTACGCTGCAGGTATCTTTATCGTGTGGGGTGGCTTCAAGTACATCAAGAGTCAAGGCGACCCAAGTAGTGTTGCCTCTGCCAAGACGACAATTGTTCAGGCGATCGGCGGTTTAGTAATAGCACTCATCTCTACCGCCCTGGTTGCATACGTGCAAGGTCTCATCAAGTAATAACGCAAGATGGAGTTCGATAATGTTAAAACATATTAGCCCTAGCTCTACGATTATAGTGACGGTTATTTTGAGTGTGTTGGTGACGGTAGCTTACACTTGTCCCAACGTAAGTGCTGCCACACCACCGACTGTAGAAGACGCAAGAAAAGAAGTAGAAGCCTGTCTCTCTGGAAAAAAAACAAATTATAGCACTATTGTGTGCGACAATCTAAAGCAGAGTGTCAAAAAGTGCGTGGGCGATGACAACGGCAGAGTAAAAGAATGTATTAACAGTGCTGCGATAAGTACTCGGGAGGCTTTGGCTGAGTCTACGCAGTCAAAAAGTAATAGCGAGAATACTCAAAAGTACTCCTCTAACGTTATACCAAAAGTGAATCTTGACGGGGCTCAAATAGGTAATATTTATAACGGAGCTCTCGCTGTTGCGGGGGCCATGACTGTGATCTTTATTATAATCGGAGGTATTCGATATGTTATCTCTAGAGGTGATCCATCTGAAGTAACAAAAGCAAAAAATACTATTCTATATGCTCTGATTGGTCTGCTAATTGTTATACTAGCATTTGTAATTGTCCGATTTGTCACGGGAAACGTGTAGTATAATCTAAGTATAAGATATGAAAAAAATAATAACCCTCTCTCTACTAACTATCGGTTTATCGTTTATAGCTGGGCTGTTTATGTATACTCCGGCTGACGCTGCTATAAATGTGTTCAAGGAAGAGGCCTGCAACGGAGATACGTCGATTTGTCGCTCGGCGGATAGCGATACTCTTTTTAACACTATCAAATCAGTTATTAATATTATGATTTATGTCACGGGAGTGATCGCTGTTATCATGATTATTTTGGGCGGTATAAAGTATACCGTATCATCCGGCGACTCGTCAGCGATCACTAGTGCAAAAAATACTATCATCTATGCTGTCGTAGGGTTGGTCATCGCCATCATGTCATTTGCTATTGTCAATTTCGCTCTATCGTTTTTTGGGGGTGATCAATCTGGCAATAGTAACCCTCCTTCAGAATCAAACGCCACCTCAGGTAGCGACTCAGGCTCGAGCTCAAACCCTGCGCAGACCCAACCCTAGTGTGGTAGTGCCGATTATCCTTGGTGTGACAGAGCATGTAATGGCCACTAAACCCTAATGGCAACAAAGAAAGGAAATATCATGATACGACAAATAATATATCTATCAGTAACAGTCGTCGGTGCAGCTATACTGACGGCGACAACAGTACAAGCAACTAGTCTGGAGCCGACCACTGCTCTGTCGCTCTTTGCGGATACAGTAGAACAGGCTCAATCTGGCGTCAATGCCATCGGCGGGGGTGATGCTCCTAAATTGACAGAATTTATCAAAAGTATCGTCAATATTTTGCTTTATCTGGTCGGTGTAATCGCTGTTATTATGATCATAATTGGCGGTATAAAGTACGTCACCTCAAACGGTGATTCCTCGGCAGTAACCAGTGCAAAAAATACCATCATGTATGCTATTATCGGCGTAGTAGTTGCTATCTTGGCCTTTGCTATCGTCAACTGGATCATTACCGCCATCGGCGGTAAGTAGGTTCGGCTTTATACAAATAAAACAGTTTTGTTTAATCGCCTTATCTGGTATAACTAATAGTGACAATCAAAACAACAGGAGAAAATCAGTATGCAAAAAAAGATATTAACCGCCTTAAAACACATCAGCTTGACAGCTATGACCGTATTTGCGCTATCATTTGTCGTTTTGCCGGCTACTTCAGTAGCAGCCGCCAATTTTGATGGCGGTATCAAAGAAGGTAGCAACAGTGCTCAGGGCAAAGATCAGCCTGGAGAGCTCTTTGGTGAATCGGGTGTATTCAAGACTGTTACCAACATTTTGCTCTATATTGTTGGCGCTATCTCTGTGATTATGCTCATCATTGGAGGTATTCGCTACGTCGTGTCTGGTGGTGATCAGAGTGCGGTGACGGCAGCAAAAAATACCATCCTTTACGCGATTGTTGGTATTGTTGTGGCTATTCTCGCTTTTGCGGCTGTCAACTTTGTCGTTGAAAGCTTATCGGTCAGCTAATAGCTGCTTGTCTATTTACAATAAAAGGTTCCGCGTAGCGGAACCTTTTATTAATTTAAGCCGAAGAGCCAAGATGACTAGTGATTACATGATCTCGATTTTGCGAGCTTGTTCTTGTTTGATCTTAGTGAAACCGATAGTGAGGACGCCGTCTTTGAGGACAGCTTCAACCTCGTCTTCTTTGACCTGAACAGGTAGCGCGAGCGTACGGCTAAATTCACCCCAGTAGCATTCTTGGACGTGCCAATGCGTTGCTGCCGAGTCATCGCCACTGCTCAGTGTGCCACTGATGGTCAATATACCATCGCTGATGCTGACGTCAAGATCTGACTTGTTGACACCGGCAGTACGAGCTTTGACGATAAGTTTCTCGTCAGTTTCGTATACATCGACAGCCAATTGGCCAGGCATATCACCTTCGTCATTTTCATCCCAATTGTCATCTGTCTGAGCTGATTGAGCAGTCGAGCCATTGTCTTCTGGCATGACTGACGACTCATCATCTGAGAGAAATGCTGCCGCTAACTCATCTTCCATCAAAAGATCGTCATTTTGTTTATGTCCTCGCACCATATATCCTCCACTTCGGGTTTGTTCACAAAAATTGGTCTTACTCAATTATATCCGAAATTGTCAATTTTCTGCAATAATACATGGTATGAAACGTAAAAACTACAATGCTTGATCATCTGCTTGAAGTAATCGCGCCCCATATCTGTTGCTCTTGCGGAAAAGAAACTGCTTTATTGTGTAAATATTGTGAATACGACATCATTTCTGAGCGATTTGCACAATGTATAGTGTGCTTGCGCCCAAGCGACGATGATAATCTATGCGCTCATTGCCGGCAAAAAACCCACTATGATAGTGCATGGGTGGTTGGTGATCGATCGGCTGGGCTAAAGAGTTTGATTGATCTCTACAAATTTGAGCGAACCATAGCGGCCGCTGACGTGATCGCTCGATTGCTGGATGCTGTTGTGCCGCAGTTACCTTTAGATACAGTCGTTACCTATATACCTACAATTGCCTCTCATCGCCGTCAACGTGGCTATGATCACATGCGACTCGTCGCACAAAAATTTGCCAAACGACGGGGTCTAGCTAGCGCTCCTCTGCTCGTTAGGCAAACTACCCTGCCCCAGCGTGGGTCAAGTGGAAAAGAGCGACTAACACGCCAGATAGGTGCTTTTAAAGCGGCTCATGTGATTACATCTCCGGTACTACTGCTCGATGATATCTACACGACGGGTGGGACGATCACAGCGGGCGTAGAGGCGCTGCGCGCAGTCTCTCATTTACCGATAATAGTCGGTATTATTGCTCGCCAACCCCTCGACTGATTTGATCACCTCTGATAAAATAGCGGGTGTATATTTTTTGGAGGAGTCGGATAGTGGTTGATTCCAGTGGTCTTGAAAACCGCCAAGTCCGCAAGGGCTTCGAGAGTTCGAATCTCTCCTCCTCCGCCATATAAAATGACCTATATGATAGGCCATTTTATATTTTTAGATACGATTATTACTTACCACGATTGGTGATGAAACCGACAACCACAGATAGAGCCGCTGCAATCATTGCGATGAAGCCACCCTTGACTAGCCAGTCCACAAGAGTTTCTTGGGTGACGTTATTTAATACGTACATAACACCGATAATCGCCGCAAACAAAGCATAGAGTGCAACGATACTAAGCACTGAGTTTTTGATAAATGTATTCATAAGTTTAGTATAGCAAATATCGCAGAATGTGCGGTTCATGTACAGTCTCATCGGCAAGATCTTACCAACAGATATTAAAAAACGACCATAAAGGTCATTTTTTAATCTTGGCGGAGGAGGGGAGATTCGAACTCCCGCACCAGATCTCTCCAGTCTAACGATTTAGCAAACCGTCCCCTTCAGCCACTTGGGTACTCCTCCGTATTTGTTGAGCGTCGTTCTCCACGAAGCTCCTATGTGATACTGAATTACAGGGACGGTTTAACCGTCTGGGCATAATTCACGTTTCACACAGCAGCTACTTGGGTACTCCTTCTCGTCACAGTGGACTAAATTGATTTCGCCCGCCAATACATCGGCGGAGCTTCATCACTCCGTCATTGCTCCTCTCGATGAAAATCAACAGATTTTCATCGGTTAAGAACAATGATATTTTACTAAGCTTTCTATCCTGCTACAGTCAAAAATTGTAACAGATATAGAGAGAAAATGAAAACGCCGTGCACTGCGGTTTTTTTCGATTTTAACCACTAGTGCTATACTACTGATATATGGAGCCGAATAATCAGGTATTTTGGCAGCGTGACCCGCAAGAGCCAGCGGACAATCAGTCAGCGCAAGTCGATGAGACCCCACATCCGCCAGTGGATGTGGCAGTAGACGTCCCTGATGTATCTGAGACAGCTTCTGAAAATGCCCTCCCCGAAGACGTCGAAAATGACGTAGCTGGGGCGGCTACTGCCCCATTACCCTCTATTGCATGGGAAGCATCAGAGTCAATTCACCATGAAAAAGATATGGTCTGGTTTGTTGGTGTTGGAGTGGTGGGGGTTTTACTAGTGCTAGTAGCAATATTCTTGCTCAAATCTATTACTTTCGCAGTTCTGGTAGTTATCATGACTTTTGCACTCATATTTGTAGCGGTACGGCCTCCGAGGGTATTACGCTATCAACTCTCTCCAGGTGGGCTGAGTATCAACGACAATCATTACAGTTTTCATGAATTTCGAGCATTTGGTGTGGTGCAAGAGGGTGCATTGTACTATATCACTCTCATACCTATCAAGCGGTTTTCTCCTGCGGTTGATATCCATTTTCCTCAAGAACATGGCGAGCAGATTGTGGATATGATTGGTTCTCAAGTCGTTATGCAAGAAGTAAAGCCAGACATTATTGATCGTCTAACACGGCATCTGCGCCTCTAATTTGCTAGTCGTGTGAATTGTTGCTATAATCACCTCTGTTGTTTATGCAC
>CAZHUZ010000010.1:0-17038 GCA_964535835.1 uncultured Candidatus Saccharibacteria bacterium
GATTAGCGATGTGTTTTTCACTCACAACGACACGGTGTGGGATGCCGATGAGATCCGCGTCAGCAAATTTGGTACCAGCTCTTTCATCGCGGTCATCCCACAGCACCTCGATCCCTTTTGCTTCCAGCTCATCGTACAGTTTTTTTGCTTCTTCGGTGACATCACCAATCTGCACCAAATGCACATGAAACGGCGCGACTGCCTCAGGCCAGACGAGGCCTTTTTCGTCAGCAAAATGTTCAGCCAATAGACCCATAACACGACTCGGGCCAATTCCGTAGCTTCCCATAAATACTTTTTGTTGCTTCCCATTCTCATCAGTAAAATTCAGATCAAGCGCGTCAGAAAATTTCGTACTGAGCGTAAAAATATTACCCACTTCAACAGCGGTTCTTTCTACTAGATCTTCACGCATGACGCCTAGATCAGCTAGCACTTCATCGTTATATACTTCTTGATTGATAGCTAATTTTTTACCTTCATGAACATAGATAGTATCCTCGCCGACATCACTGATCGTCTGAAACTCATGAGAATATTTGCTAAAGCTACCACCGCTCGCGAATGTCCTATATGTGATATCACCTATGCCAAGACGATCATACACAACACCGTACGCATCAGATATTTTTTCGTAAAAGTTATTATGTTCGTCTACTGATTTCGAAAATGAATACAAATCTTTCATCCAAAATTCACGACCACGCATCAAACCACTCTTACTACGTAGTTCATTGCGAAACTTAATCTGAAATTGATATGGGTATATCGGCAAATCCTTGTAGCTTGATATGTAATTTTTCATCAATTGCGTCAGTGGTTCTTCGTGCGTAGGAGCCAAACCGACTTGTGCACCGGTCGCAAGCGTGGTCTTGAACCACACATCCAGCACTGTATCATCCCATCGCCCCGAAGCTTCCCAGACATCTTTGGGCTGCAAGGCTGTCAGACTAATCTCATTACCACCTATGGCATTCATCTCTTCACGAATAATTTGTATTATCTTTTCAAGTGTTCGTTTACCAAGTGGCAGATAGGCATACACACCGGCCATTTCTTTGTAGACAAAACCGGCGCGTATCAACAATTGTGCATTTTTGGCCACCTCATCACTTGGCGCATCACGCAAAGTCTTTGTAAACAGTTGGGACATTTTCATATAGTGACTACTATACATGACCTCGATAGGATTGAAAAATCTACCAACGCCTTGCTCGCATGGATTGCCTCATATCATCTACTGCGTGAATTAGATTCCGAGCAACTTCGTAAACCAATGTGGTGCCCAAAATAACATATAATACGCAATGCCATTTTTGATCATATGCAGTCCGATACCGGCATAGATTGCGCCAGTTTTTTCGCGCAGATAACATGCCACCATGCTAAGGATAAATGTATCGATACCGACGTTGAGTTGACCATGCACCACGCCAAATGTCAGACTCGTGATGGCTGCTCCCAGCCACCACGGCATCATGCGACGTAAATTGCCCTGCAGATAGCCACGAAATATTATCTCCTCCACGATGGGCGCGGCGATGACGAGCACAATTCCGGCGTACAACTTATCAAGATTTGAACCTTCGGTTTGAAATCCAATCTCCTGAGCTTGGTTAATATCGATCGACTGAAAAAATATCGCCACTAGATTTGCTATCACTACGATACACAAAAAATAGCCCGCCCAGCTCAAAAAAGCTAGCATAACATCTCGTATCTGTATGCGTCGTACTATGCCGAGTAACTCACTGATCTGCTGTCGCCCCATAGAGCGCAACGCATACGGTTCGATCAGCAATACCGCCAACCCGATGAGGTACACCAGTACACTCAGCACCATCATCATCACTGTGTTATCGAGTAATGCCCGATCAATATTTAATTGTGGCAACGACCCGACAAATACTGTCATAACAATAGATTTTCCCGCGAAAAACACTGAGGCAATAGTCCATAATGGTAGCAATACCACAATAGCGAGCCGACGCATCCTATCTCGCAGACGAGGATTTTTAGCGGAAGATTTTTGTGACATCGGCAATTGTGATTAATACTACTAGGCCCAGAATCGCCATCATACCATAACCGACAACTCTTTCTTCGGTTTCTTTAGTGAGCGGTTTTTTCATGATCTTGTAGAGTGCCATGAGATACCATCGCCCACCATCAAGCGCTGGAATTGGCAGAATATTCATCACTGCAAGTGTCAAAGACAGCACAGCCGAGATCAGGAGAATCGGTACAATGCCGGCACTTACCGCGCCAGGCAGGAGATTAAAAACGATACCAACTGGTCCTGCGACACTATTGCCTGCATCGCCAAGCTGCTGAGAGGCTTTGGCGCGCTCAGAATCATTTGGGTTGAGTTGACCAGCAATGCCCGCACCCAGTTTGCCCAGCAATCCTCCGAGGCCTTTGAGAGTTTCCCAGCTGAGCTGAGCAGTCAGCCCCATACCGACGATCGGCGCTGACCAGGTACTGCGCCGTGTCGTCTGGTCTTGACTAAATGCTACACCGAGATAGCCATTTTGAGCCTTATCTGGCGTGTTGAGCATCACATTTACTGTTTTTGGTAACTCATTTCCCCTGGCATATTCGATCGTAATCATCTTGCCGGCATTTTCTTTCGTCAACGTTGGTGCTTTCATGATGTCAGCGAGAGCTGGCTGCTCATTGATACTTTTGATAACATCACCTGATTTGATACCGACACGATCTGCTGGAGAATCCTTGGAGACGCTACGCACCGTCAGCGGATGCTTCGTTTCGGCCGTATCGTTGGCGACGGTAAATTGATTATCAATCAGTTTGGGCATACCTATCCATGCCAGGATTGTGAATAACGCAATCGCACTCAACCAGTTCATCGCCACGCCGGCAAAGATGATTTTGGTCTTGCTCCAAAAGCTGGCGTTACCAAATGTATGTGGACGATTATCTTCGGCATTTTCACCGTGGAGACTCACAAATCCACCGATTGGTAGCCAATTGAGGCTGTAGATGACATTGTTACCAAGAAAGCTCTTTTTGACCTTCCATTTTTTTGCAGCTGGCGGAAATCCGATGCCAAATTCATTGACCTTGACCCCATTTCGTCGCGCTACAATTGCATGACCTAGCTCATGCACAACAACGAGCAAAACGAGGATAAGTAACCCCGCGATTACTGACAACAAAAATATTACTCCGCCCATTTATCCTCCGTGTCGACGATTGCGACGATTATATTCCTCTAGTATACCAGCCACATCGTCTGGTCGCATCTCCGGCCATAATTTATCGAGAAAAATAAATTCCGAATACGCCGATCGCCATAACATAAAGTTGCTCAAGCGCTGCTCTCCACTCGTCCGGACGATCACATCACACGGAGGAATCTCGGGATGATCCAAATATTTCTCAAAGCTTTTACTGTCCAGGGAAGTTCCTTGGACGTCATCCACTAGTAAACGATTTACAGCACGAATAATTTCCTGTTGACCGCCATAGTTAAAGCACATTGCCAGTGTTGCTCGTTTGCCTTCACTTGAGACCGATTCTGCTTCTTCGATCATTTGCACGATATCATCAGGGAGACGATCACGTCCGCCTAGTACGACGAGATGGAAACCCTCTTTTTGTAATTGTTTTATGTCGGTTTTAAATAGTCGTCGAATTAGTCTGAAAATCCCTCGTACTTCTTCTTCAGCACGTGACCAGTTCTCTGTTGACCAAGTATAAAATGAGATGTATTTTACTCCCGCATCAGCTGTCGCTTCGATGACATCTTTGAGTGCATTGTAGCCAGCGAGATGCCCCTCATAGGTTGGGAGCCCATGTTTTTTCGCCCAGCGACGATTGCCATCCAGTATATACCCGACATGAGTCGGAATTTTTTGATCTTCCGTCTTCTTTCTTTCTTCGTCCATCTGGCTAGATCGTCATCACTTCTTTTTCTTTAGCTTTGTACAGCTCGTCGATTTTAGCCTGAAAATCTTTCATATCATCATCGATACCTTTTTCGATCGCTTTGACATCATCTTCGGACAATTCTTTAGCGTCTTTCATACGTTTGGCATCTTTGAGTGCATCTTGGCGAATAGTCCGCAGAGCGATGCGACAATCCTCGACTTTCTCTCCGAGTTGTTTGACCATTTCACGACGGCGTTCTTCAGTCAGCGGCGGGATCGGTACACGTATCAGACGACCATCGTCGCTTGGATTGAACCCAAGATCACTCGTGCGAATCGCATCACTGATCGCTTTGATATTACTCGGATCAAATGGATTTATCTGCAGTAGCTGCGACTCAGGCGTCGTGACATTGGCTACTTGGTTGAGCGGCATACGACTGCCATAGGCATCAACCGTCACTGATGCGAGCATATCAGGATGTGCCCGACCAGTGCGGACCTTGGCAAGTTCACTCTCAAAATGATCAATTGCTTGTGTCATTTTAGTTTCATATGGTTTCGTGTCAAACATAATTCTCCTTGTGGTATCTAGTATAGCAAATCCGTCGTTAGTTTACAGATATCGACATTTTATGATATAATATGCATAATTACTTATGAATCCGCCCATTGCCACCACGCTCGCATTGATCGAAGATTCTCTACACCCTCTCGGTGTAGCGCTCAAATCTATCAAATCATACAACGGTCATGCCGTGTTCGTGCGTGACAAGCACTATCATAATCTCGCCGCTACCGTGGCAATGTATTATCCACGAGTCAACGCCAAACGTCATGAATTTGCCCGTAGCGATATCCAAAATCACGGTATCGATCTTCTCTCAACTGCTGTCGGCGAGACATTTACGACAAAACAAAGCACACTGATACCGAGCAAGATGAACCGCAACCACGTGGTATACGGTATCTATATTGCATTGCCTGCGGCACACGAAGCAGTACTGCAAATTGCTTTTGATAAAACCTTTGGCGCTCTTCCATCCGCAGACATCATCGATGAGGCGTGGCAATCATGCCAAGACGAGATCACGACGAGTCTCGGTGACCTTGCCGTTGCCAATCCCGCCTCGATTATCGAAGTCTGCAAGCTAACAACGCCCACAACGCCAAATGCCTTCGTCCTCAAATGGGACTTGATGGATTCGAGCCATGTCGCACGTCATGACTATGGCGAGCTTCGGCACTTTATCTCGACATTTGAACACACCATCGAGCCGCTCATCACGCAGTATGGTGGACATATTTCTGGCTATGACGGTGACTCACAAGACATCGTCGTACCGCTACCTGATAGTATTGACCGCAATGATCCGCGCGCCGTAAAAGCATTTGCCGCACACGTCATCATGCCACTCATCAATAAAATCCGGATTGCACACAGCACTATCGCACCCGAATACACACCCCTCATGCGCATCCGTCTCGGTGTTGGTCTTGGCCATATCCACACAACAACTCTCGGTGAAGAAACCGGACCAATCCTCTGGGCGGTATCTGACAAGATGAAAATGCGCGCCGGTAGCAGTGACATCTTTACGCTTTGTATTGACTCTAGCGCCAAAGACTATATCAAATAACATCACCCGCTCTGCAGCGGGTGATGTATCTTTATTCTTTTTTATCTACTCAGAAACGCCGAGTTCGATACGTTTGATTTGACGAACAACGATATTTTCACCGAGTTTGCTAATGTGCTCTTTAACCAATTCTCCAACAGTAATATCAGGATTTTTGATAAAAGGCTGCTCTAACAATGTCTTTTCGGCAAAGTATTTTTTGAGCTGTCCATCAACGATTTTACCGCTGATCTCCGGCGATTTGCCTTCGCTTGCAGCCTTGTCGGTAAACTCAGCGCGCTTGGCGCCCTCAACTTCGCTATCGACATCCTCAATTGAAATGTACTCTGGTGCGGTCGCTGAGACATGTAGCGCGATATCGTGTACGAGGTTTTTGAATTCATCAGTCTTGGCGACGAAGTCTGTTTCGCAATTAAGCTCAACTAGCACACCGATACGTCCGCTATGAACGTAACTGTCAACGAGACCTTCACGAGCTTCGCGTTCGCCGCGTTTTTCTGCCTTGGTCAGACCTTTTTTGCGCATCGCTTCGAGCGCCTTGTCAAAATCCCCACCTGCTTCAGTCAGAGCAACTTTTGCGTCAGTTAGTCCAACACCGGTCAACTCTTTGAGTTTTTTGATGTCATCGATAGTAATCGCCATTATTTATCCTCCTTTTTGATGCTTGCCTTGCCTTCTTCGATTGCAGCAGCAACGTAATCGAGGATCAATTTGAGGCCTTTGATCGCATCATCATTACCTGGGATGACGTATTCAATACCGGTCGGGTTGACATTGCTATCGGCAATCGCAATCACAGGGATATTGAGTTTTTGTGCTTCACGCACGGCGTTGACATCTTCGAGCATATCAGTCACAAACACAACGCCCGGACGGCCGTTCATGTTTTTGATGCCAGAATATTTCTTGTTGAGATCATCAATCTCTTCTTGGAATCGCTGTACCTCAAGTTTGCTATAACGGTTGCTGAGCTCACCGCTCTCCATCTTTTTCTCAAGAGTTTTGAGGTGTTTGAGACGAGCATTAACCGTCGCTGTGTTTGTCAGCATACCGCCCATCCAGCGCTCAGTAACGTAGAGCTGGCCGGTTTTTTCAGCCGTCTCACGGACGATGTCACGAGCCTGCTTCTTGGTACCGACGATCAGCACGAGCTTGCCCTTACTGACAACATCAGTGATAAACGGCAATGCCGCCTCAAGACCTTCGACCGTTTTCGTCAGATCGATGATATGACTGTCTTGGCGTTTACTGTGAATATATGGCGCCATCTTTGGGTGCCAACGGCTCGTTTTGTGTCCAAAATGAACACCAGCTTCGAGCAAAGCTTTGATATCGACTTTTACAGCCATGAATATCCTTCTCCCTTCCTGCACACCTCAATGTAGGATATGCGCATGCAGTGCTTCGTTAAAAATTAATACCACACAATATTACCAAATTTACTCTTTGACATCAAGAGAGAAAACAGATATAATCTTCCCTTGACTATGAAAAAAGATTTACATCCTACTGACTACCGTCCTGTTGTGTTCCAGGACGATGCGGCTGGTTTTGCCTTTTTGACGCAATCTACCGCCAAAACAAATGACACTATCAAATGGGAAGACGGCAACGAATACCCCCTTGTCAAACTACACATCAGCAGTGCTAGCCACCCATTCTTTACCGGTGAAGAAAAGATCATCGACACTGAGGGTCGCGTCGACCGATTTAAAGCTCGATCAGCTGCTGCCGAAGAGCGCAAGAAAGCCTTGGCAAACAAAGCCAAAAAAGCCACTACTCGCAAAACCGCCAAGGCCGAAAAAGCCGAAGCCAAAGAAGAAAAATAATCTACTAGTATAAAATCCGGTCCTATTGACCGGATTTTATATGCGATAATACTTATATGAGCCTGATTTCTCTCAACCTCGACGAACTTCGCAATGAAAAATCCGATCTGACGGATTTTTTGAGCCGTCCTGATGCGTTTTCTGACCCCCACTACGCCACAAAAAATCGTCGCCTACTCGAGCTCGATGAGCTGATCACTGCTGGCGAGCGACAGACTTCGCTCAGAAAACAGATCGACGAGGCGCGCGAATTATCCGGCGGAGGCGATGAACTAGCCGAACTCGCCAAGCAAGAGCTTCCCTCGCTCGAAACCGAACTAGCGGAAATCAACGAAAAATTATTTGTCATGCTCACGCCCAAGGACCCAAACGATGAAAAAAACGTCATCATCGAAATCCGTGCTGGTGCTGGTGGTGACGAATCCTCGCTGTTTGCTGCCGAGATGCTCCGCATGTACCTGCGCTGGTGCGAGACAAATGGCTACAAGACAGAGATGATGAGCGAATCAGCCAGTGATTCGGGTGGCTACAAAGAAGTCGTCTTTGAAGTACGCGGCGACATGCCCTACGCTCGTCTCAAGTTTGAATCGGGTGTCCACCGTGTGCAACGTGTGCCTGTCACCGAATCACAAGGTCGCATCCACACTAGCACTGTCACTGTTGCCGTCATGCCCGAAGCCGAAGAAACCGATATCGAGATCAACCCAAATGATCTCAAGGTCGACGTTTATCGCGCCGGTGGTCATGGTGGCCAATCAGTCAACACCACCGATAGTGCCGTACGCATCACGCATATCCCGTCAGGTCTGGTCGTCACCAACCAAGACGAAAAATCCCAGATCAAAAACAAACTCAAAGCCATGAGCGTACTCCGTAGCCGCCTACTCCAAATGAAAAATGACGAAGAAGCTGCCAAATCAGCCGAGCATCGTCGCAGCCTCATCGGCACCGGTGACCGTAGTGAAAAAATCCGTACCTACAACTTTCCGCAAGACCGCATCACCGATCACCGCATCGGCTATAGTCGTAGTAACATCCCCGCCGCCATGAACGGCGACATCGACGATCTCATCGAACGCCTAGGGGCCGCCGAACGCGAGCTCAAAGCCCAAGGCGCACAGGAATAATTCCATGGTATTTCAACAGTGGCTTCACGATTCAACGGAGCAGCTCAAAGATGTTGACATTGCTTCAGCGAGACTTGATGCTGAGGTGTTATTCGCACATACGCTCGGCGTAAACCGCACATGGTTGATCGCACATGCAAATGACAACATTGATGATGCTCATGCGCTCGAAAATGCGAACAAACTGCTTGTAAAACGCTTGCAGCGCGTGCCAATCGCCTACCTTACAAACCACAAGGAGTTTTATGGCAGAAGCTTTTTCGTCGATGAAAGCGTTTTGATACCACGACCCGAGTCGGAAATGATGATAGATTTGCTGAAGGAAATTTATGGAGAAGGAAGTAGGAAGAAGGAAGAAGAAAGAAATAGTATCAGGCTTATTGATGTAGGAACCGGTAGTGGATGTCTCGGCATCACCGCCAAGCTTGAGCTACCAGCACTCGATGTCACGCTCTGCGACATCAGTGATGAGGCTCTCGCTATCGCTCATAAAAACGCAACTACTCTCAATGCAGATGTAGCTATAACAAAAAGCGATCTCCTCTCTTCATTCACCATTCTTCCCTCTTCGTTCGATATTATCATTGCCAATCTCCCCTACGTCGACGCCGACTGGGAGCGCTCACCTGAAACAGACCACGAACCGTCACTTGCACTATTTGCTGATGATAACGGGCTTGATCTGATCAAAAAATGTATTCAACAGACTCAGAGGTCATTGCAAAAAGACGGCTACCTACTCCTCGAAGCCGATCCAAGTCAACATCAAGAAATTATTGATTACTCTTACGGCTATGGCTTCAAGAAAGCTAGCGTAAAGGAGTACATCGTAGCACTTCAACTGATTAGCGATTGATATATCCGCAACTCAAATGTGAAATGTAAACTGCTCAATGATAAATGCTATTGATATTTATCAAGCTTGACCGTCACCGTGCGAGTACTACCGTCACGTAAGATGCTGAGTTTGACACTATCACCAGGGCTAAACTGCGCCAGTTGTCCAACGAGGCTAACGCCGTCCGTAAGCTCAGTATCATTTACTTTGGTGATGATATCACCCTCTTTCAAGCCAGCTTTAGCGGCAGGACTATCAGCAACAACGGCTGATGTCTGTCCACTACCAGTGATATAAGCCCCACTCGTGCGAGATAGGTTGAAATGCTTAGCTGTCTCGGCATCGAGCATGACATACCGTACGCCCAAGTAGCCGCGCTCAATCGTACCCTTGGCAAGAACGCCTTTGATGAGCCCTTTTGCTTCATTTATTGGGATGGCGAAGCCAATTCCTTCGGCGCCCTGACTGACTGCAGTATTGACCCCTATCACCTCACCATTGATATTAACCAGCGGACCACCAGAGTTGCCCGGATTGATCGCCGCATCGGTCTGAATAAGATTTGAGAGGTTTTCACTCGATGTCTCATCACCTGCCGTAATCGAACGATTAATGCCCGAGACGATACCGGATGTCACTGTCGTCTGGAATTGTCCCAGTGCATTACCGATCGCCACAACTTTATTACCCACCGTAAGCTGTGCCGAATCACCCAGTTTGGCAGGAGTTAGATTGTTTACGCCGCTAATCTTTAAAAACGCCAGATCGTTGATCGGATCACGACCAACGATAGTTACTTTGTCATAGGTAGTCCCGTCATTTGCAATCACTTTGACATTGCTCGCACCACTCGGCAGAACGTGTTTGTTCGTCAGGATGTAACCGTCTTCGCTAAGCACGATTCCCGTCCCTGCACCTTGTCCGTAAGATGTCCCAAAGAAGCCACCACCGACGGCAGTTTCAAAGGTAATTGACACGACACTTGGTGACACCTGTTTGGCAATGTCAGTGACAACTTCGCCCTCGGCAATGACACGCTGCATCTCAATAGATTTTGTTGTTTGAACAGATGGAAAAAGCCCGCTCCCGACATACGTCCAAGCCCCGCCCAACCCAGCCAAGAAACAAGCCGGAATAAGCAAGAGGTTCTTGGGCAAACGACGCACTGGTTTCGCCTCATTTGGTATTTTTGTCTCTATCGGTTTCTTCTCATTTTTTTCCATATCCTACCCTTTTGCTTACTACATATCTATGATGTTATACGAAATATTTCTGAGAGTTCCTTGAGAAACAGTATCCCAATGACAACAACAGCAAACATGACATGGGCTCGCACGCGGCCCCAACTCAGCGCATTGTGATGGATAGCGTCATACAGTCGCCACATAACATATCCGACAATCGCTACGATCATCGCTCCTTGCGGCAATAACAAATTTCCACTCAACTGATAGGCCGTCATCCAATGGTTTGACAACCAGCCGATTTCTGCGACAAACAATCCCCACATCATAGAGAGTAATGTCATTTCTTCTTCATCATAATTATCCAATATATGTCGAGCGGATACATACCCGACAACCCAGCAAGCAAGCACGACGACACTTGCATCGACAAGATGAGACATACTAAAGAGCGCCATCATCGCTATGAATTGAGAAATACTCGCCTGGGCCAGCACAAATGACCGTTTGCTCCGTGGCTTGATCATCAATAACCATGCTGCATAGAGAATCGCCAGCAGTATTTGGACGAGCAACACACCGTTGGCCTGCCAGATAAGCGTCACAATACTCAGGCCAACAAATGTATCGACAAGATTTGTTTGGATATTTGCCAGCCAAAAACGCGGTCGCACAGCAAATACACGCCATTTACTCAAAAGTACGACGAGATACGCCAGATACGGGGGAGTAAACGTCAGCGTCAGACCCAATATCAAACCGGCCAATGCGAGATTGAGCACGATGTAGATCACATCGCTCACTTTTGAGCGTTTTGCCGCTAGCTTAATTAGTTCCATCGCCAATTATTATAACAAAATCAGCATCTGATTGCACCCCTGTTGGCAGCTGGCCTCCGCTACTGTCGCGTCCGAGGACCGATGCGAGTTTTTTGGCTGTGAGAGGCATCTTGCCGTCTGACAGATCATACCAGCGCAATGCGTAAGCAGTCGTCGTGGGAGCATCACCAATACTTGTTACAACAATTCCTTTGCCAGCCAGCTCGGTCTGTTTCTTGCTAGCAACTCCAGAGCGATCAGTCGCATTAAGCACTTCTATCGTCGCATCTTCACTCGTGCCTGTCTCACCGGTGAATTGATTGCGCAAAAAGCTCTGTATCTGCGTATAGTTCGTCAGACCCGCAACGGGGCGCACAATACTCTGACCATTATACATACCAGTGGTGACGAGCTGCGTGCCTTCTTTGACCAGGCTGATACTGCGTATGCTGTCTTTTTTGATCTCTTTGCTAATCTCAACTAGTGTTTTGATCTCAGCTGTCGCAAAATTAGTTCTGATATTATTGCCGAGACTGTCAATGAGATTAGTTACTGCAACCGGATTGGCAAGCGTGCCAGCGCTGATTGCTTTTTCGCGAATTGCTACAATAATTTTTTGCTGATATTGCTCACGCGCAAAGTTGCCACCACTCAATCCATATCCGCCATTGGCATTTCGTGCACGCGCAAGTGCTAGCGCATGATCACCGTCGAGATTTACAGGACCGTTTTCGTATTCAACCATATGACCGTTTGGTGGACATTTGGTAATACGAGCCGATCGCGTGGCCCCACACTGCCAATCAAAGTTTGGATCCATAACACCGCGGGGATCATCGCTGTCAATCGTAACAGTGATACCACCGACAGCATTGACTGCATCACGTAGTGCGGTGTAATTGACCTTTGCATAGTACTGTATGTCCATACCAAAGACTTCACCGACAACTTCACGTAGTTTGTTTGCTCCTGCCTGCTCAGATCCGCCTTGCTTTGCACATTCGTAGATAGCATTTATCTTTCCTTGATACCCGGCCAGGCATGATTGGCCATAATCAACCCATAGATCGCGAGGGATACTAAACATCACGGCGTTCTTCTTCGTCTGATCGACACTAATCACCATCATTGAATCAGTTAATTCGCTGCCACTATCAGCATGACCAGGATCATCCTCGCTTGTGCCAAACAACAGTATATTACTGCGTCCTAGTGAATCCGTTTTGAGCGCTCGCCCAGAAAAAACATCAAAAATGTTGCCCTGAAATACACTATTGCTTGCAAATAGGACTTTGTATCCCAAAAAGCCACCTACTCCTAGCATGACAAGTGCTACGATGATCAGAGAACGCTTCACCGCTTTTTTGCTGACGCGTTTGCGCCGTTTTTTTGGAAGGTTTTCTTCGTCTTCAATTGCCTGAAGTGACTGAGCTATTTCATCGCTTGCTAGATGGTGACTCGCTGCAACGGTGCCAACTTCACCTATCACGGGAGACGTTGGACGTAGATGAATCGATGAATTGTTCTGGTGTTGAGACTCATCTTGCGAACGCAAAAACTGCTGCGGTACGGGCAGACGATCAATATCTAATTTTTGTGTGGTCTCTGGCTGCGACGGATTACGACGACGCAACATAAACCCATCCATACTGCTTTGCGGCTTGCGTGACATACTCTATCTACTATACCCGTTATCCGTAACTATGACTACCATAAAAAGCATAAAAAGTATCGATTATTGTCGTAGTGCTGGCGCTTATCCTTTGTGCCATGTATCCTAGTAGATATGCTAGAAATCAAGCACAAACAAACCATCAGAGATATTTTTGGAATTGTATGGTTCATCGTGGCTGTCGTCGTCGGTGCATGGCTGATCAATGCCCTCGTATTTCGAAGTTTTAGCGTCACAGGACCAAGTATGGAATCGACGATGTACACAGGTGATCGCTTGATCGTTAATCGTTTGCCTATGACATGGGATGCAATCCAAGGAAAACCGTACATGCCACGCCGTGGTCATGTCGTGGTATTTCGTAACCCAAAATTTGATGAGATGCGATCAGATGAATTTGTCGTCAAGCGCGTGATTGCCCTCCCCGGCGAAGAAGTTGAGGTAAATGGCGGTAGAGTTACCGTGTATAACAGTACCTACCCGAACGGTTTTGACCCATACGAAGGCGTCAAAGTCTATCAATCAATCGTCACCGGTATGGTAGAGCGCACCAAAGTACCGACTGGTACTATATTTGTAATTGGAGACAATCGCGGCGGCAATGAATCACTTGATTCACGCAATGGTCTCGGATTTATCCCTCTCGACAACATCGTCGGTCCAGTCGTACTGCGTATATTCCCGTTCGACAAAGTCAGTACGAATTTTTAAGAGGGGTCTATTCTTTACTCATAACGAAGTAGCACGCACCACACTGTTCGATACCTATTATCTAAGCAGTTCTTCCAGCCGTCCAAGCTCTTTGTCGTCTCGATAATTTATAATGATTTGACCACCGTGAGCAGTCGTTTTGTGCATGACTTTCATATTGAGGCGTTTGCCGAGTGTACGAGTAAAATCCGTCTCTGTTTGCGTATGTTTGACAGCGGTAGTTATTTTTTTGGTAGCATCACCTCGTTTGTATCCGACAACAAACTGCTCGGCTTTGCGGACGCTCCATCCCTGACTGATAATCATATGTAGTAATTCTTTTTGAACTGATCCGTCACTAAGTGCCAAAATTTGACGAGCATGACCCTCGGATATTTTGCCTGCAACAAGCGCTTGCTTGGCATCATCAGGTAATCGCAACAAACGAATAGTATTGGTAATTGTACTGACGGCTTTACCACCTGCACGCTGTGCGATTTCTTCGTGTGTCAGATTAAACTGGCTATTGAGTTTGAGGTAGGCAGTTGCTGTTTCGAGCGGATTGAGATCTTCGCGCTGCAGGTTTTCGAGCAAAGCGATTTCAAGCTTGTGCTGATTACTAACAGTCCGCACAAGTGCCGGAATCTTATCGATGCCAGCTATACTCGCTGCACGCCATCGGCGCTCACCAGCAACAATCTGATAGGTGTCACCATGCGCTACAACCACAATCGGTTGGATCAACCCATGCTGTTTGAGTGACTCAGCTAGCTCGTTTAGCGCTCCTCGATCAAACTCACGTCGCGGCTGGTCAGGATTTGGCGTGATGTCCTTGATAGCGATATAACGAAGCTCTGATATTTTTTCGTCACTTGCAGCCGTTGGATCAAATGTCTCGTCAAGTACATCAGTCGGTATCAATGAATCAAAGCCTCTTCCTAGTCCTTTTTTTGCCATACTAATTGCTCCTCTTTTCGTCCACCCGTTTGATGACCTCTTTACTCAGTGCCTTGTAGGCCCTGGCGCCCTTGCTCCAGCGATCATACGCTCCGACAGGCACGCCATGGCTTGGTGCCTCTGCTATACGGACATTGCGCGGGATCACTGTATCAAATACTTTGCCTGGAAAATGTTTTTTGATCTCATCGTGCACTTGGCGGCTCAGTGTTGTACGTGGATCCATCATGGTCACCAGCACACCGATCAGTTCGAGCGTCGGATTCATGCCTTTGCGGATCAGTTGCATCGTCTCGAGCAATTGCCCCAGGCCTTCGAGCGCGTAGAACTCTGCTTGTACCGGTAGCAACACGTAGTCAGATGCGATCAGCGCATTGACCGTCAGTAGACTGAGACTTGGTGGGCTATCGATGATGATGATGTCATAGTATTCGAGACCCTTGATCGCTTCACGCAGCCGGATAAATCGCCTCTCGGCCTTGGCCAGCTCTACCTCGGCATTGGCCAGCTGTGGCGATGCCGGGATGATATCGAGATCTTTGTGCTCAGTATGGAGTATGGCATCGGCTACCGGTTTGCCATCTTGTACTACTTCGCGAACAGTCAGCTCAATCTCATTTTTATTAAACCCGAGACCACTCGTGGCATTACCCTGTGGATCAAAATCCACTAGTAGCACCTTGCTACCTTCGCGACTCAAACAATACGCCAGATTGACGCTGGTCGTCGTCTTGCCAACACCACCTTTTTGATTGGTCACTGCGATAATCACCGGCACGATCTATTCCCTCTCATTACTCTCATGATTATACCACGCGCGTGAAATAAAAAACGTCCCTCGTGGGACGCTTTTATATAGATACGTCTCTATTTCTTTGCGGCGGCTTTTTTGCCAAATTCGCCGATCTCGATACGAGAGTATTTCTGGCGGTGACCTGTCAGTTTATGGACACGCTTTTTGCTCTTGTAGCGAATGATCTGGAGCTTGTCACCTTTGACTTCGTCTTCGACGACCTTGGCTTTGATAGTGATACCACTCACGACTGGTGCGCCAACTGAGACGTCTTTGTCATCAAAGACCATCAGCGGTTCGAGTGTGAGTTCTTTTGTGCCATCCGGGAGGCGGTCCACCAGGAGGGACTCGTTGGCAGCGACAATGTATTGTTTGCCGCCGACGCGAACAACTGCTTTCATAAGGTATATCCTACGTTTATTAATTGATTCAATTGATCATTTTAACAGATATGAAGCGGTATGTAAACTATCAGAAAAATATATTGACGGAAATTTAGTCAACGGCCTATTATAACTACACGTCTTTGCATATCGCAGAGAAACATCTCATGGAGAGGTAGAAAAATGACCCTGCAATTGGTGTCAGATAAAAAGCCGGAGCAACACACGCATGTGTTTGTTGCCGGACAAACCCCACGAGGTATCAAAATATGGGTATGTCGTCGATGCAGTGCTACAAAACGCCGCTAGGCCATCAACCATTCACCACCTACGGCGCAGGCTCCTTCAGCGGGTCTGCGCCGAATTATCTCTCGTCATGTGACACAACACGTCGTGACATCAAAGGATATTTTGTATTCAAATCTTCTCCGAACCGATCATCGAGTGCAAATCCTAGCTTTTCATAAAAACCTATTGCTCCTCTATCTGCATTGAGAAGTATTTCTGATATGCCTTGTCTCTCTGCTCTGAGCAAGACAAAATCAATGAGTTTGCTGCCATATCGACGCTCCTTGTCGCGCCGATAGGATTCATCGACGACAAGATTATCAATATGGATAAATGTATTGTCTATAGCCGTATATGAAAGAAGCCCCCGTGGGTCACGTTTACGCCCCTCTTTTTCATAGATAACAATATGCTGATCGCCATCAAGTTCGCTTCCACGTAGCATATCGGCAGTACGGGCAAATAGATCGCCTTCACGACGTGGGTCAACCATTGCTGATTGTTTTAATAGTCTAGAAATTCCATAAATATCGCTAGCAATACCCTCAGGAGCGCCCGACTTTACTTTTATCGGTGGCAGCGTGATCTCGCTTATTTCGAGAGACATATGCTACTTCTCAAATTTGAACCATTTTGGATCGCGTTCGATATCCTGTTCTACCTGAGTCCAAAATTCGCTAAGCTCATTTTCATCAGGACGCTCGTTGAGCTCCCAATTGTCGTCATGATCAAATGTATCAGCCTGGACGGCTTGAGTTAGTTCGTCTTCATCATCGATGACTGGACTGAATTGTAGTGGTGCTGACGCGGACAATGAGATATGTGGGAGTTCAAAATGAAATTTCTTTGGAATTTTGAGCATGATTACTACCGATCAATGTCTTGTTGTATCAGACGTGCTGGTCCTTGGAGTGGTTTTTCGTTAT
>CAZHUZ010000010.1:17138-24920 GCA_964535835.1 uncultured Candidatus Saccharibacteria bacterium
CGATCAATGTCTTGTTGTATCAGACGTGCTGGTCCTTGGAGTGGTTTTTCGTTATGTTCGCTCATATGTATACTTCCTGTTTGTTTTGTGGTGTATACATACACATTAGCATAATGACTATGTTTTGTCAATATCTGAGACTTCACGTATGTCTACAAGCTGGAGTGCTACTGCACCTGCTTCTTCGACACTATTCGCCTCAGGAACCGCGTCTCGTATCCAAACATCGACATCCACCGTTCGTTGTCGCCACGGACTCACACCCCAGTTGCCAGAGCCAAATGCTTCCTGCAGCCGAGGTCCGAGCTCATCACGTACGAATTCCCTATTGGTCGCGGACTGTAACAGCGTAAATCCGTTGCGTCGCGCCTCCCAGTTATCAGTAAAAACCTCCCCGCCAATATCATGAAACATATCACGAATACGATTCATGATCTCATTTCGTAGCACGAGGGTATTTGGAAGAGTGCGTCGATTAATCATTATGATGATAATGACATGATTGTATTATAATGTCAATTCCAGTGACGCTCTATCTCGTGTATCTGATCATGATCGAGCCCATAAAAATGTGCAATTTCATGCCAGAGGGTATGTTTGATCTGTCGATAAAACGAATCTTTGTCATGCGTCACCGCCATGAGCGGGTATTTAAATAATGTGATCTTGTCGGGTAACACAAGATTGTAGCCTGCCCCACGATGTATCCGTGGGATTCCTTCATAGAGACCTAGTAGCAGCGAGTCACCACGCAGTTTCAATTTTTTGGCTTGCTCTATGCTCGGCTCATCAGCATACGTAATCGCGACGTTATCGAGACCGCGCATATAGCGCTCCGGCATCTCATCCATCGCTCGACCAATTAGTTTTTCAAACTCTTCATCAGAAATAGCGTCCATGTCTACCAGTATACCTTGCTCGTCGATGTACCCACTATTAGCTACTTACCATTTACTATCTCCCGTCTACCATTTACTATTAATAGTAATAAACATTAGCAAGGTGGGTACTAGTGGCAGTCATTGTTTTTTATGAAGCGACCAAAATGGATGAGCAGCAACTCAGTGCTGGTCTGCAGCCGACCGATCATCAATGGGATTTTGTCCGCGATACGATCAATCTGGGCAACATCGATAAAAATGCTGAGGTAATCTCTGTATTTGTCGCCAGCCAAGTCACTCGTCAGATGATCGAAAAAATGCCTCGGCTAAAACTTATTGCTACGCGTAGTACGGGTTTTGATCATATCGATCTCGAGACAGCGACCGCTCGCGGCATTACTGTGGTCAATGTGCCAACCTACGGCGAAAATACTGTTGCAGAGGCAGCTTTTTCTCTCATGCTAGCCCTCACCCGCAAGCTCATCCCGACCGTCAGTACTACTCGTAAGGGAACGTTTATCGCTAGCGACTTGACCGGTGTTGATCTCAAAGGTCGAACACTCGGTGTTATCGGCATGGGGCATATTGGCCGCCATACCGCCAAGATAGCCAAAGGTTTTGAGATGGACGTCATCGCATATGATGTCCACCAAGATGCGGCATTTGCAAAAAGTATGGGCATCGAATATGTCACCTTTGATGATCTATTGTCGCGGAGTGATATCATCACATTGCACACTCCCCTCCTCCCTGATAATTATCACCTCATCAACCAATCAACAATTGCCAAGATGAAAAAGGGAGCTATCCTCATCAACACAGCCCGCGGCGAGCTGGTAGAAAATCGCGCGTTGATTCATGGGGTAAAAAGTGGACATCTAGCTGGTGCAGGACTTGACACGATTGAGGGAGAAAAGCTCATACTTCAAAAAGAAATGATTGGCGCACTCAATAGCAGTTCGACGAGCCCCACGACGTATGAACACGCCGCCGAAGTCCATGCTATGCTTCAAATCCCAAACATCATCATTACGCAGCATGCGGCGTTTAATACTGAGGAAGCTATCGCTCGTATTAACGATACCACTGTCCAAAATATCACTCGTTTTTGGTATGGCGAGACCCCAAATCGTGTCCAGGCCAAGACAACAGCTGGCAAATTAGTTATCGTCCGACATACTGAGTCCGAATGGAATGCCGAAGGTCTTTGGACGGGTACAACCGATGTTCATCTCAGTAAAAAAGGCTGGGATGATGCGGCAAAAATTGGCGCCAAATTATCTGACATAGCATTTGATTACGCTTTTACCTCGCAACAAATCCGCTCACATGAAACGCTGGAAGCCATCAAGAATGCTGCCGGTAAACTTGATCTGCACTCCGAATCATCAGCCGCTATCAACGAGCGCGATTATGGAGTCTATACTGGCATGAACAAAGACAAAGTCCATGAGTCTATCGGCGATGAAGCGTTTGATATATTGCGTCGTAGTTGGGATGTGCCTGTCGAAGGTGGTGAGAGTTTACGCGATGTCTACCAGCGAACAATTCCTTTTTATCTCCGCGTCGTCTTGCCACGTATCCGTCATGGTCAAAATGTTTTGATGATTGCTCATGGTAATTCTATCCGCTCCCTCGTCAAGTATATCGAAAGCATTTCCGACAAAGAGATCGGCAAACTCGAAATGCCACAAGATGAAATAGTGGTCTATGAGGTCGATTTTGAAGGTCGGCAAAAATCTAAAAGCTTGATCGAATTAGAATCCTAGTTACCACAAATCGTGATCAAGTCGCTTTGTCGTCCATGGAGATCGTTGTCAGAGCATATTTGAACCCATTACTATGGACTCTATATCGCTACTACTTTTTGTTATGGTGCATCTGTACTACAGTTAAATGCAAATGACAGAGTTTACGATGCCGATCAGGGAGTATTTGCAGACAGATTTTAATGCACTCGTGAATGAGCGTGAGCTAGATCCATTTGAGGCGTACACTGTGCTGATCGAGGCTTTAGGAGCGCGTGGTCTCACCTACGATACCTACGCGCAGGCGACGATAACATCAGGTGGTCATGCACGCGTCCCCGGCCTCGACTGGCTAGAGATCGTACAGCGTAACGTCGCCTACGCCCAAGGTATGGCTAAAGAGCTGTTCCAAAACGGACAACTCAACCCTCGAACAACTATAGAAGCCTCGACACTCGGCCTCGTCAAACAATGGAAAGAAAAAGATTATATTACTTTTTGGCTCAATACTCTTGCCAAACCTGACACCCGTGCTAGGGACGGTATGCACCGTACCGACAGACTGCGGAAAATATTTGAAAAAGATGTCGATCGATATGATATTGATTTCACAAAATTTAATGATTACGGATTATCAAACGAGGAGCGTGCGCGGTATTATATACGATATGCAGATATGGCGGTGGTCGCGATGCGCGAGTTTGGTGAATTTACTCATGTCGATCGACTCGTCGCCGTCTCCGAAACGTCTGGCTCGCTCGGTGCCAGTACCGAACGATACTTTGCAAAAAAACTCGGTGGTGCGGTATATAACCTCGCGGTCGCACATCTTGATAATTTTCCGCTTGACTCCACCTCTACAAATCCAGCACTAGTCCGCGACACCTCTCTGCTAGTCGAGTATGGCGCGCAAGTTTTTGACACTCGCACGGCTTCGCAGATAATTCTTGTACACGAATCGTCTCACCTATAATCGATAGTGAAATTGTCACATACTTATGAGTGAGGCTTTGTGTCATGATTAACGATAAAATCATTGTTGTCATGGATTTTGCGACCCAGATCACACATTTTGGCCAACTAATAGTGATATACTGGCATAAATAAGGAGCAAACATGGCTATTTGGGATAATCTTGGTTCGGCAGGAAGCGTTGAGGATAGGCGCGGTATGGGTGGTGTCGCACTCGGAGGTGCAGGAACACTCATCGGTATTGTGCTATTTTTTGCGCTGAGTTATATGGGTGTCCAAGTTGACCCTGCCCTGCTCGAACAAGTTGCTGGCAACGTCACTTCTTCACAATCAACAGAACAGCCCGCCGAATACCAAGGACAAGATAGCTATGAAAAGTTTGTTTCAACAGTGCTTGGTACAAGTAATGACTACTGGAAAAAGGCATTTGTCGCAGAGAACAAGACATTTACTGAGCCCAAACTAGTCCTCTTTCGTGACGCGACGAGGTCTGGCTGTGGTATCGCTACCACACAGGTCGGACCGCACTATTGTCCGCCAGATCAGACGATTTATCTCGACGAGACATTTTTTGATGTATTGACGCAGCTCGGCGGTAGTAACGGTGATGTCGCTCAGGCCTATGTGATTGCCCACGAAGCTGGTCACCACGCCCAAAACCTACTCGGCATCATGGACGAGGTACAAACAAATCCTGATTATCAGCGCACTGGCAAAAACAGTCTCAGCGTCAAGCTTGAACTGCAAGCCGATTGTTTCGCCGGACTATGGGCAAATTCACTCAACAATAAAAATGTTTTTCAACCAGGTGACATCGAGCAAGCTATCCGGGCTGCCGAAGCCGTCGGTGATGACCGCGTCCAACAATCAACACAGGGCTCAATCAATCCCGAAACGTGGACGCACGGTAGCTCCACCGAGCGCGTCGACGCCTTTAACAAGGGCTACAACAGTGGCAGGCTCTCAGTCTGTCGTGAATATATCTAAAGCTAAGCGATACTCTTTATATCGTAGTCAGCGACCAGATAACTATCCTACTCATGAGATTATGCATTTGATAAGATCGAGGCTACGAGATTAATCGACGCAGCGATAATCGCTGTGCCAGCAATCATAACCATGTAATAGCGAATCCTTTTTACTGCTATGGCTTGACATGGTGTCAGTGTGGTACGGAGATAGTGCTTACGCTATAATTAAACGAGTATGGCACATCAGGTGAAGAAAAATCTTGGGGCGATGCTGCGTCGTGATGGCGCAACATTTCGCGTCTGGGCGCCGTTTGCCAAATCAGTCGCTGTCGCCTGCCCATATGTCTACTACGATACAAGCAATCAAGTCGCTATGACTTCAGAGGGTGATGGCTATTGGTCGACACATATTGCCGGAGCTGAGGCCGGTCAGACATACAAATATCTCATCACGACACTAAACGACGAAATAGTGCTCCGTAACGATCCCCGTGCTCGAGCACTAACGAGTACCGAAAACGGCGATGGCATCATCGTCGCAAATACATTTGACTGGGGTGATGATATATTTATGCCGATACCTCGGGAACAGCAAATTATCTACGAAATGCATATCGGTACCTTTAACCGACCCGACCCTGCGACTCAAGGCACCTTTGATGATGCAATCGAAAAACTCGATTACCTCCAAGATCTCGGTATCAACATGATTGAACTCATGCCCGTTACCACCATCGCCTACTCTCAAGGATGGGGCTACAACGTGCGCGACCTCTTTGCTATCGAAGGCAGTTATGGTGGGCGTCATGGACTAATGAAATTTGTCCGCGCCTGTCATGATCGGGGTATCGGCGTGATCATCGATGTCGTCTATAATCATTTTCTCAGTACGAACTTATGGCAGTTCGATGGGTGGGACAATGAAAACAAAGGTGGCATATATTTTTATGATGATGAACGTCGTGAAACCCCCTATGGCGCACGTCCAGACTATGGCCGACCCGAAGTACGACAGTTTATTCTCGACAACATCGTCATGTGGTTTAGCGAGTTTCGTGTTGATGGCCTACGCCTCGACTCGACAGCCTACATGCGTAGCAAAGCAGGCAACGAAGATCGTACGCAAGAAATTGCTGATGCATGGACACTGATGAGCGATATCACGACACTTGCACACAAGCTTCGTCCCGGCAGCATCATGATCGCCGAGGACACATCGAGCAACGAATTTATGACAAAGCCTGTCATCGACGGCGGCTGTGGGTTTGATAGCCAATGGGGCTTGCCCTTTCCAAATGCCATCCGTCATTCATTTGGCCTCGACGCTCCTTACTATGCCGATATTATCGAACAGTTACAATTTCGCTATAACAACGACGCATTTGATCGCATCATCTTTAGCGACTCGCATGACACCGCAGCCAATGGTCATGAAAGGCTCAACACCGAAACATCTCCTGATGATGCTGGCAGTTTGCGTGCGCGACAGCGAACACTTATCGCTAGTACACTAGCGCTCACCGCACCGGGCATCCCTATGCTGCTGCAAGGACAAGAATTCATGCAAGAAGGTGATTTCAACGATTGGCAAGAACTAGAATGGGATAAAACTGAGCGATTTGACGGTATCGTGCAAGCACATCGCGATTTGATACACCTCAGACTTGATACACATGCCGCGACGGCTGGTCTTGGCGGACAACACGTCGCGGTATTTCATAACAACCCCACCAACAATGTCATCGGGTATCATCGATGGAAAAATGGTGGCACTCGTGATGACGTTATCGTTATCGTCAACTTTGGCAATGAATCATTTGCCGAGTATGATGTTGTATTGCCCGTTAATGGTCAGTGGAAAGTCCGATTCAACTCGCTTAATTCCCTCTACGCTGATGATTTTCATTCAGCCGGAATTGATGCAGTGCAAAGTGACGAGAGTGGCCGCGTCACTCTCCCGTTATCGTCACATCAAGTACTAATACTCTCTCAAGACTAAGGTCAAAGCCGCTTCATAATCTCACGTACAACTGCCGGTACGTAGCGACCAATAATCTCGTGTCCTATCAATATCTTTGCTCGCGTCACCTGTGGATTCGTATCTGCTAATTCTTTGATATTTTTATCGATAACAAAAGGATCGAGTGAGCCATAGATAATTGTCATCGGCTTATTTATGCCCTTTGCATCATCAAGTGTCGTTTGATTAATGATTGTTGACTGTAGTGTCGCGATGTAACTATCTACATTGTCATCGGTGACATTAAATGCCGCATTAACGAGCTTTAGCTTGGTTGCAAGTGTCGAGAATTTTACCAATGCTTCTGCCCTACCTTCTACCTGGGCGTAAATACGCCTCAATATCTCATCGGCATTGAGCAGTGGGTTACGATCATCTGCTTTATAAAACGGTGGGCTGCAAAGAATTAATGATTTAACTGCTAATGGGTAGCGTTTGGCAACTTCGACCGCCACAAGTGCACCCAAAGAATGCCCGACAATAATCAGCTTACGCCGTATACCCGACCTTACCAATGTCGCAACAACTGATTTGGCCTGAGTATTGGCATTGTATTTTGCCCACGACGGCCTGGGTGATTCGCCAAACCCCAGCAAATCAATTGTCATTAGTGATACGTCTTCGGGTAGTTTTTCGATTACTTTATCCCACTCGGCACCAGTACTGCCGATACCATGAATAAAAAGTAGCGTTGCTCGCGGTTTTTTGACTCGACGCAGCTCGCGCACATGAAGCGTATATGGGACCCGTAGCCACCGATGAATGAATGTCGAAAACATCGTACTTTAGAGAGTAGCGATGCGCTCTCGGCGTATTTCATCATCTTTTTGGCGTCGACGTGAGGCTGCAAGCCACCAGATGGCGCCAATGATCGCGACAACGATTGGAATAATCCAGTAATACCAACAGACGCCGAGGATAGTGTGACAGCCATTCGTTTTCGCCTCATCAGTTGCTGCAAGTACATCGCCATCACTAGTGTATGATGTCGTGCCTAGCATCGATTTGCTCTCGGCTTGCGCTTCGATGGCTGAAGTATCCGAAGTTTCAGCCTCTGATGCATCTGCCGCCGCTACATACGATGAATATGTTGATCGATATGATGATGCTGGCTGTAGTGACTGTGTCGAGCCACCCGATCCCGATCCGCTAGCTGTTGTATTGGTAGACCCGTTAGATCCTCCGCGTGA
>CAZHUZ010000010.1:25020-26179 GCA_964535835.1 uncultured Candidatus Saccharibacteria bacterium
TGTTGGTGCGGCTGGTGCAGTGTGATCGACGGCAAATATCCGTGTCTCTGTTGAGCTGATATTCCCTGCCGTGTCTTTGGCGTTATAGCGAATGGTATACACTCCATCACCAAGATCATTCGGCACTGGACAAGTTACTTGAGCATTTAGTCCACTAACCGTTTTTGAACAACTCTTTATCAGTATAGTATTTTGCTGGTTATAGATATTGAGCGTGACGGTCTGGAGACTGATGTTGTCACTGGCTGTTGCAACGATCTCCGTTGGATTAAGTGCATCTACGACTGGCGTCTGCAAGCTAATCGTTGGTCGCGTATTATCGAGTGTAAACCTACGAATATTTGCGTTGCGGTCAGAGACATTACCTACAGCATCCGTGCCCCAGACATACAGCCTATAGACACCATCTGCTAAGCCCGTCGTTGGAAGTTGTGTTGAATACGTACCAGCAGTATTGCCATACACTGTTGTAAGCCCACGACTATTTCCTGGTACGTCAACTAGCTGGATATGAGCATAGTTTGGTCCGACATTGTCAGTAAACGTTCCACTGATCGTGAGCTTCTGACCCGTAGTGCGTGTTGAGATAATCTGACCCTCACTCGGAGTCGCAGTTGTGAGCACGGGTGGAGTTGTATCAAAATCTTCAAAATCGTAAGTGATATTTTGTGTTGTCGTAGCAATAGTTAGCTTATCAACGTTTCCTTTATAGTTGCCGTCCCATGCACCACCCCGCAGTATTGGTCCCGCATATGACTGCATTGCAGCATTTGGATACGCCGCCCGTAGCTGTGCCCATGTACATGGTGAAGATTGCTCACACGCGGTGCCATTTGGTCGACTGAGCCACCATGCGGCATCATCGAGCGTCGTCCATCGTTGCCATTCACCTTTTCTGACTTCATTTGCATGATACGGTTCATAGACAATTCGGCTATAGTCGCTGGAGCTATTTGTCGAATCTTTATCAATTTCAAATTGCAAAGCCGTTGCCTGTACCGTCGTGCCTGATGCCGCATCGGTATAGGTACTATAGTCGATCTGGGCAACATCCTTTAATTTTGTCCCTGCAAATTCACTGTTATATTTGATAAAAGCAAGACGGTCGGTAGCGCTTTTTAGCTCAAATCTTAGACTTCCAACACCTGCCGGCACCACC
>CAZHUZ010000011.1:0-24910 GCA_964535835.1 uncultured Candidatus Saccharibacteria bacterium
CTACTATTGGTATGCACCGATGATCTATCCTCAGGCATAATTTGTATAACCATGAAAGATAGGATCGTATTAGTTACAGGATCCACACAGGCGATTGGGCTCGCAACCGTGCATAGACTATATTCCCTCGGCTCTTCCGTCGTCCTAAACCCTCCAACCGATAAAGACACTTTTATACTTGAGCAATTCGAAGATAAGAATCGAGTGCGCTTTTTTGCAGCCGATATTTCAGACGAAGTAGCCTTACTTAATTTAAAAGATTTTATCGTTTCCGAGTTCGGAAAGTTGGATTGCCTTGTCGCCAATGCCGGTGTCCTTCCTACACCTGCAGGAATTGATGATATTAGTGACGAAAACATCAGTCGAACTATCGACGTTAATCTTAAGGGTACCTTCAAATCGCTTAAAATTTTTGGCAGACTCATCCAGGAGACATCGCAAACAGGGTCAATAGTTAACATAACGTCCGTCGACGGAATAATAGGTGAGCCGTACGGTGTAATATACTCGGCTACAAAAGCTGGTATTATTTCTTTCACGAAATCATTCGCTCGAAAGTTTAACGAGCCTCTTGTAAGGGTTAACGCTGTGGCACCTGGTCTTATAGATACGCCGCTCAGTACCAGTACCGGCGAAGACCCAAGCTGGACGACAGACCTCTCTGTGATAAGACGAATCGGCGCTCCCGAAGAAGTTGCAGCCACTATTGTGTTCCTACTAAGCCAAGATGCATCTTTTATAACAGGGCAAGTTCTAGCGGTTGACGGCGGATTTACTCTCAAGTAATCACGATAAGGGCTAGACATTCCTCGTCTCCAAAATAGTGTTTTCATTAACAGAGTAAAAAGTTCTATCTTCATCCATGTACCCCTGCCAGATTTGCCGTAATTTTGCTACAATAAATAGATATGAAGTCACTTAGTCCGGGAAAGCCGTTGATAATTATGTTGGTAGGTATGCCGGGCGCCGGCAAAAGCTTTTTTGCGCGGCAATTTGCCAAAGTGTTTGCTGCCCCTCTCGTTAGCTTTGATGAAATCAGACATATTTTGTTTAGTGACCCGCAGTTCACCCGAGATGAAGAGACTATCATTGTACGAGTCATGCGGACACAAATCACGCAATTATTAAAGACAGGTGCGACATTTATCGTTGATGGTGGTGTCAATACTCGTATGGCTCGCTATGCGCTTGAACGTCTCGGCAAAGAATATGACTATGGATGCATGACAATTTGGGTGCAGACAGATAGTGATACGGCTGGATATCGTTCAACAAATCGCAACAAAAAACGGGCCGGTGATATACTCAACACATCAATGAGCGATGAACAATTCAACAACCATGCAAAACGTATCAATCCACCTGACGAAAAGGAAACTCACGTTGTGATTAGTGGCAAACATACTTTTGCGGCGCAAGCAAAAACAGTGTTACGCAAATTAGTTATTCCGCGCAATCCCGAACACGTATCAGCACCAACACTTCGCCAATCACCAGTTCAGACCTCTCGAGCTAATACTCCGACATCGCGAGGCAAAATCGGTTCGTGAGTGAGCTCATTGATCATGAATTTGGTGCAATACCGATCAAACGCGTATCAAACGCTCGTTACGTCCGGTTACGCCTGACGCCACAAGGGACTATAGTCGCGACATTGCCTCGTCTTGGCACGATATCCATGGTTAAAAAATTACTTGAGTCGTCGCGACCAGCGCTTAGAAAAGCTATCGCCGTAAATGAGCAGTCAAAACCACCTCATTATCGTGACGGAGCACGTGTTGGCGCATCACATACCATCATCGTGTCATACGGAGATCGTGCCAGTGCGCGAGCGCAGGGTCAACATATACTATGGACAGTGTCGCGCAATCGTTCGCCGGATGACCCCACACAACAAGACGTTGTCAGAGCTGCAGTACGTAAGGCATTGGATCGAGAAGCAAAAGCCTATCTACCGCGCCGTCTTCGCTATTTAGCTGATCAATATGGCATGCACTATACAAATGTAAGATATAGTAATGCCAAAGGCCGATGGGGGAGTTGCAGTAGCAGAGGAGTTATCAGCCTCAATGTCGCACTTATGAACTTGCCGATGGAGTTGATCGACTACGTCCTCATCCATGAGCTGTCACATACACTCCATCTCAACCACTCACCAGCATTTTGGTCATCGGTCGAACAATGCTATCCTGACTACAAAGTAGCTCGCAAACAACTCAAGTCATACAGCCCCTACCTCTAAAGCTATTTACCATTTACGATTTACCATTTACTATAAGAAGCAGTATGGGTGGTAAATCGTCTGAGGGACGCGATAAATATTCCTTGCTCATTGCGGCAACGATCCGGCGTGTAGCTGCTTTTTTAGCGTTATTTGTCACATTTTATGCAATCGCAGCAGATTTTGGTTGGGTAGTTGTATCACCACTTTATAGTGCTAACAATTCGTTGATACTATCCAGTCTCACCATTGCAATTGCTATATGGATCTATTTTCACCGTCGATCGACCAGTAATCATTCTATGCAGCTCGCATTGGTTCCATTTCATATCCTCGGTATAGCTATGCCGATTTTTATCACCGGATACATGAGCCCACTCACTGTATTGTGGTCTATATTGATAGCGCTCTCATATATATTAGTATCGCGTATCATGATGATATACAGCACCTTGATGCTAATAGCTGTCATGATGATGAGTTTAGCATCGGCATCGTATTTGTCGTGGCAAATGATCATATCGCACATGGTCTTCACGATGATAATAATTGTCATGGGCTGGTTTATATCGTCCTTGCAAACTATAAACAGTGCAGAGCATAATGATTTTGTCAAAGAAAAGGCAGAACGTTCATCACAGCAAAATCAGCTGATGACACTTATAAATAGTGTCAATGAGGCAATTATCAGTATAAATGCCCATGGCACCGTACAATTGTACAATGCTGCAACACTAAATCTCCTTGATACAAATGAAAGTTTGAGTGGCAAAAAGCTTGACGAAGTGCTCAGTACGTATAGCGAAACTGGTGAGCCAATAAAACTTTTTAATGAACTAAAGAATAGTGCTCCCAGTATCACCCGCCAGGATCTCGAGCTACGTTTCGCTGATGGCGAAACAATGAGTCTCGATATCAGCAGCTCACGTATACGTGGCATGGATAACGAAACACAGGGGTATATATTGGTTATCCGCGACATAACCCGCTCTAAAAGTTTCGATGAAGAACGCGATGAATTCATATCAGTTGTCTCACACGAATTACGTACGCCAGTTACTATCACAGAGGGGACAATCTCAAACTCTATCATGTTGATTGAAAAAGGCGCAGCACCATCGGTAGTGGCTCAGGCGCTTTCCTCCGCACATGAACAGACATTGTATTTGGCGCGCATGATAAATGATCTCAGCACATTATCGCGTGCCGAACGTGGCGTGGGAGCAGAAAAAGAGTCGATTGATGTCACTGATTTGATGCACCAGCTCTACAATGAGTATCACAAAAAAGCATCAGAGAAAAAACTTCACCTTAATCTAGATATTTCTCCAACTCTTGGCACGGTGGAGGCAAGCCGCCTCTATCTCGAGGAAGTTCTCCAAAACTTTTTGACCAATGCCATCAAATACACCCAGAAAGGAACGATAACCCTCACTGCACGGCGCCAAAAAGGAACAATTGTATTTGCAGTTACTGATACTGGCATCGGTATCAGTAAACACGAGCAGAAAAAAGTATTTGAAAAGTTTTATCGTGCCGAAGATTATCGTACTCGTGAAACCAATGGTACCGGCTTGGGGCTGTATGTCGTCAAAAAGCTTGCTGACAAGATGGGTATATCGATTGATTTGAGTAGTCGGCTAAATCATGGATCAACTTTCTCATTTAGTTTACCTAGTGTTGTAGTTGACAAATCGTCATCAAAAAAGTAGTATTGACTTGACGGGACTGCTAAGCAGTCTTTTTTAGTGCAAAGTTTTTAGGAGGTTACATGGCTGACAAAAAAACGACGAGATCATCTCGTACGAGCAAGACAAAATCAAAAGCGGTCACGAAGAAACCAACATCACCTGCAAAAAGTGTTGCAGTCGTTGCCTCTCCTACGCCCAAAAAACGCCTCGATATACGTACATTCCGCATTCCGCGTTTTCGTCGTACGAAACGTCCAGATGAAAAAAGTGGGTATTTTACTGGCGCGTGGCGCGAATTACGCCAAGTACGATGGCCAAATCGTCCAGCTACGTGGAGCCTGACCCTTGCAGTTATACTATTCTCTCTATTTTTTGCCGCACTCATCCTCAGTCTTGACTATCTATTTAACGAATTATTCAGAAAGGTACTTCTCTAATGTCAGCAAAACAACGATATGACTCTACTCGTGCATGGTACGCCATACACACCTATAGTGGGTACGAAGAAAAAGTAGCCGAGAGTATTCAGCAACGTGTCGAATCAGTAGATATGGCTGATAAAATATTTGGTGTATTAGTTCCAAAAGAAAAGCAAATTGAGATCAAAAACGGCAAACGCAAAATCGTCGAAAAAAAGATCTTCCAGGGCTATGTATTAGTCGAGATGAAGATGACCGAAGATGCGTGGTTTATTGTACGAAATACTCCTGGTGTAACGGGATTTGTTGGCACCGGCACCGATCCTACCCCGGTCAGCGATGCTGAGATAGCAAAGATCAAAAAACGTATGGGCGTCGAGGATCCAAAACACCATATCGACTACCAGATCGGTGAAGTCGTCAATATTACAGACGGTCCATTCAAGGGATTTGATGGCGCAATCAACGAGATTGATACGCAAAAAGGTAAGATCAAAGTACTTGTAAGTATGTTTGGCCGCGAGACACCGGTTGAATTAGATGCCCTACAGGTCAAGAAAGTCTAATAGTTCGCCGAAAATAGATTTATAGTATGGTTTATGATATAATATAACTGTTCTATTGGGGTACAACAAGAGAGGAGGTCGCCATGAGGCGAATCATCCAACTACTTCGCTCAAACTGCGACTGCAACTGCAGTGGATGCTCGCAGGGCTACCACTGCCGTCGCTGCGGCGGCTGAGGCAAGCAATCCCTCATTAGAATTGGCCGCGTCAACCAGATGCGGCCAATTTCATATTTTAAGACTTCAGGTAATCATACCCATTATGGTGTGGATCAATAATAATCAGCAAATTGCCTTTCAAATTGACAAAGATATGTCTTATAGTACTCAGGGCAGTCATCACAGGTATCGATAAATGCCGTGGCTTTTGTGTGTGCAACCATATAAGCTGTGATGGGGTCGACCATGAAGTCAACTGTTGTAAAATCACATGACATTACAGGATCCATTAAAAAGTATCTCATAGCACGTAATGGACACGTGGTACTGTTGCTACATGTCATATCTTGTGAAGATATAGGATCATCTAAGCATGCGTTGTTGTGATATGATTTTGCTAGATCGTAGACCCATAATGATGCATCTTTGTATGTTTCATATATATTGTCAACAGGTTTAGTGGACTCTAGCACTCCCCCTAAAGATATAAATGGTAGTAACAATAGTGCTTCTAATACTTCGCGTGAATCAGTGTCAACTAACAGTTCATTGAGGGTTGTTTGCGTCGGTGATACACCGGTCGTTTCAACATATAGTCGATCTATAGCCGTAATCAAACCCGCGGTTTGGTGTCCGGCATAATGGAGATCATTATAATATCGCACTATTGGATCAAGACCCGACGGGATTGGTTCAAATTCTTGTTGAGCCATACTATGTTAAATTATAACATACGATGATTGACCATATAAAATTTTCATTTTCTAATATACAATACCTGCAAAGCATGAGTAGCAAAACAACGAAACACCCTCACTGAGGAGGGTGTCCTTTGCGAGAGATGAGCTGGGGGTGTTAGCGCTTATTACGGCGCGTCATGTCATCGAGCATGCGTTTTGCTGCTTGACGATTTCGGTCTCCAGTCGGTGTACCGACACAATTGCAATCTTTGACCGACCAACCGCATTTCGGGCAACTGCCTGGTCGAACTTGCTTTGGCAACATCATCATCACCTCCTAACTAATGACACGATACCATATACTATCTATTTATAAAAATATGTTTTATGAATAATATATAAATATGGTATAGTACAGGCAAAGTAGTCGAGTAGAAAGTTGGAGTTATGAGTGAGCAAGATACATACGGTCCCGAGGGTCTTTATGACCACCCTGATGTCGTCATAGGTGATATGGTTGATGCTGAAGAGATCGCTGAACGTAAGCTTCCTGATGCGATTGAAGATATCGAGGCACTGGCAACATTATTACGCCTAGCTAATGAATCATTACACTCAGGAGAAAAAATTGATCGTGAGCTCATAGAATCATTGCGTGAACTGTTCGAAAAATATAGCAAAGAAGGCAAGTATATTTGTAATGCGCTCCAGCGAGTATCTGAGTTGTACCCCGCTGCGATGCTTGCTGCGGAGATATTAGACGAACAAGATAGCCCTTCTTGCTAATCTCTAGACTTTTTCGATCTAATTTGCTATAATTACCACTGTTACGCACGTGGCGACATGTCGCAGTAAATAGTAATTAGTAAATAGTAATTAGTCCGCTTCAAACTAATTCAAAAATATTTACCATTTACTGTTTACCGTTTACTACTTATTAAGTTTCGGAGAAACGTACAATGGCAAAGAAAATTATAGGAAACCTCAAGTTTCGTGTCCCTGGCGGTCGCGCAACTGCAGGGCCTCCAGTAGGCTCAACACTTGGCCAATGGGGACTCAACATGATGGATTTTATTAATCCATTTAATGATGCCACCAAAGAATACAACGGCAAAGATGTGATCGTACATCTCAAGGTCTACGAAGATCGTACTTTTACCTGGACATGTCTCGGACAACCGGTTGACGAACTCATCAAAGAAAAAACTGGTATCAAGGCTGGTTCGGGCAAACCACACAGCGACAAAGTCGGCAAGATCACTCGCAAGCAACTTGAAGAAATTGCCGAGGTAAAAATGAACCAACTCAATGCAAACGACCTCGACGCTGCCGTCAAAGTAGTTGCTGGAACTGCTCGCAGCATGGGCGTCACTGTCGAAGGATAAAGTAACGTGAAAACTGAAGCAGATTTAACAGCACGAGAAGCAAGAGAGTTTGGCGAAGATCTGCCGATGTATACGGAAAAATTTTATAAGAATTGCTTGGCTGCAATGGCAATTGCACGCATAGACAATAACATGGCAACACAACAACTTTTAGCAGGTATAATAGCCGACGTTGAAAAGCAATATCCGCATTTCGTAGTTGATGTTGATGGTCGCACGACCGAGCGGGAGTGGTAAATAAATTAACTGTGGGAGGCATACGATGGCCGTTATCACCACGAAAGGAATAACAATATGGCAAAGAAAGCCGAGTTACTCGAACAAGCACACAAACTAAAGCTTGACGTCAGCAACCAGAATACGATTGCTGAGATCGAAGCTGCGCTGCAGGCAGCAGATGGCGGAAGGAAGAAGGAGGAAGGAAGAGAAATTGTTGCAGAGCGCAAAGCAGAAGTAGCAAAAAGTGGCAAGCGCAGCGAAAAAGCCGCTCATGAAGCCGACGAAAAGGCTGCTCGTGAAGCTCGCAAAGCAGCTCACGACACAACTCCTCAATCAACTGAATCAGAAGCGCACGTCAAACGCGGCCCAGCTCCAAAGGTTCGCCCGCACCATGAACGAAAAGGCAAAAAATACCGCGAAGCCTATGCCAAGGTAGAACCGGGCAAAGCGTATACTCTTGTCGATGCGCTTAAATTAGCCCTTGACACAAATCCTTCAAAATTTGATGCAAGTGTTGAGACGCACGTCGTCTTGGGCGTTGACCCACGCCAAGCTGACCAAAACATTCGAACAACTGTTGCATTGCCACATGGCACAGGCAAAACGATACGTGTAGCTGCATTTGTTCCGAGCGAAGATGTAGAGACTGCTAAAAAAGCAGGTGCAGATGTTGCCGGAGAAGAAGCGGTCTTAGCTCTTCTAGATAAAGAAAAACTTGATTTTGATATTCTTGTTGCCACGCCACAGTTGATGCCAAAGCTTGGTAAGTACGCCCGTCTGCTTGGCCCTCGCGGTATGATGCCAAATCCTAAGAGTGGTACCGTCAGTACAAATGCTGCCCAAGCCGTCAAAGAGGCCAAGGCAGGCAAAGTAGAGTATCGTGTCGACAAGCAGTCAATAGTACATCTGAGTATCGGCAAAGTTAGCTTCGGTGAGAGCAAGCTGACCGAAAATGCCAAAGCATTTTTCGCTAGTCTCGCTAGCGTCAAACCTACATCGATCAAAGGTAGCTATATCGTATCCGTCCATGTTACGACGACGATGGGCCCTGGCATAAAAGTCGATACAAACAGTTTATAGCCGTACCTACTATGCAAAACTCCACCATCGATGACGGTGGAGTTTTTGTTACAATGATAGTATGAAGCTCAAGCATGTTCGTATCACTCATCTCCCATCAGTGGCCAAAAAGATTATGATACGGACTATCAAACTGCCTCCTGTCCAACTCGATTTTAGTACATTTACCGTCGGCGGTCCAAGTGATCGCACAATGCGGACAGAGCACGCCTATCGCAAATACCGACGTTCAAATACATTTAAATCATGTGTGTTTTGTGATCCGGGAGAAATGAAAACTGCGAAAGCATTTGGACATTTTTTGATCACACCGACAAAGTTTAAATATGAGATATGGGATGACCACCTCGTCGACCAGCATTTACTACTCATACCAAAACTTCACGTCAAGCAAATCGATGACTTTACCGATGATGAGAAGAGCGATTACATCAGATTACTATCGCGTTATGAAGCGCAAGGCTATTCATTCTATTCACGTGCGCCAAGTGATGTGGCTCGCTCCGTTGCGCATTTTCATACTCATCTCATCAAGTTGCAGGGACATGCCATTCGTAGCATGCTATATGTCAATAAGCCTCATATTATGTTGTATCAAAAAAGAAAGAAATAATTATATCTGCTATAGTATATACAGCATTTAGGAGGAAATATGAACGACAACACTCAACCAGTTACAGGAGATAATGATCTTCCTAAAGAGGATCTGACAGTCGTCGACCAACCCGTAGCGCATGAGGTACCATCTGATATGGAATCAGAGGCAGATGGCTACTATGATGAAGAGGATAGTGGCGACGGTGAAGTTGATCTGAGCTTTTTGGACCAAGCAAAAACAGAATAGGAAATCTCATGAAGCAGCGTTTGAAAATCGGGGTGGTTGTACCCCATATTTTCATGCAAGATCAGGTGTTGCCAAAAGTAATATTCTCACCAGGGACACTGGCCGTTGATCTCGTAAATGGCCTTCACGATGCCGGGCATGACGTAACATTGTTTTCACCCGGACCAGTGACGGTACAGTGCCCTAATATTACGGGCGATTTGTCGTTATTTCAAGCAGAGCTCGACCGACGCGGCGATACTTATATAGATTTGTTACGTAAACATCCTATGACGTTTGTGACATTGGCTCGCCAGGTGCAAGCAGAGTTGATCGCTGATGCATACAAACGTGCCAACAATAACGAGTTTGATATTATCCATGTATATACGAATGAGGAAGAGCTGGGGTATGTATTTGCTACACTATGTCAGAAGCCAGTCGTGTTTACGCATCACGATCCATATAATTTTCTCGTGCGCTACAAATCTATATTGCCCCGCTATAAACATCTCAATTGGATAAGTATCAGTATGGCTCAGCGTCAATCAATGCCATCAGACACAAATTGGGTAGGGAATGTCTATCACGGATTAAATGAGCCGAAACTTACCCCTGTAAAAAATCCATCCCGAGAGTATTTTGCCTATTTGGGGAGAATAATTCAACCCAAAGGAGTCCATCTTGCGATTGCTGCAGTTCGTAAATATAACGAGACTTCATCACATCCGCTAAAGCTGAAAATAGCTGGTAAACACTATGCAGGTAGTAGCAAAGATAATTACTGGCGAACATATATCGAGCCCGAGCTGGATGACGTGATCGAATACGTCGGGTACATTGATACACCTGAAGAAAAACGTGAGTTTCTCGGAAATGCCCGCGCCCTGCTCGTACCGTCACTTTTCGATGAGCCTTTTGGCATGGTCACACTCGAAGCTTTTGCCTGTGCAACTCCTGTTGTTGCACTCGATTCAGGTGCCTTGCCCGAAGTCATACGGCACGGTGTAACAGGATTTATAGTAGCCAAGGATGATGTCGAAGACAAAACCATTTCCGACTTAGCCACCGCGCTTCAAAGTATAGACACTATTGATCAACGTAACTGCCTCAGTTCATATAAAAATAGTTTTAGTATAGACCGCATGATAAAAGAACATGAGAAAATATATGTATCTTGTCTGGCTACAACTAAATCAAACAATAACTAAATCGGTTTTGATACGAGGATGAGATTGATAATCCTCTAATATGAAGTTATCCTCTGTAAAATCATCAATATTTTTGACGCTGCCGACAATTTTGAGTTTAGGAAATGAATATGGTTTACGAGTAATTTGTTCATTGGCAACATCGATATGGTTTTTATATAAATGAGCTGAGCCAGCAGAAATAATAAGCTCACGAGCTTCGAGACCCGTAACATGCGCCACCATATGCAGCAACATGGCATATTGTGCAATATTAAACGGTGCCCCAAGAAAAACATCCCAGCTGCGTTGATACAAATGCAGCCGTAATTTACCCTTCGTCACATCAAACTGAAACATAGTGTGACATGGCGGTAAACGCATCTCGTCAAGCTCTCCAGCATTCCATGCATTTACGATGATCGCTTTGCTGTCAGGATTGGTCTTAATCTGTTCGATTGCCCATGCCAATTGATCAAATTCTGTGCCATCAGGGCGCTGCCAGTGTCGCCACTGCACACCATAAACGCGCCCCAAATCAGTTTTTCCTTCATGCAAGAACCCATCCCAATAATGGATCTTGTGATCATGCAAATACTGCACTTCAGAACTACCAGAGATAAACCATAATAATTCATGCAGGAGAATCTTGAAAGGCATTTTTTTGGTTGTCAGCAATGGGAAACCATAGCGCATATCAAATCGCAACTGTGTGCCAAATATCGATCTGATATCGTGTATGCCACGGGTTTTTTTCGTCTTACCCTCATCGATAATCTGTTGCATCAAATCTAGATATTGATATTCCGGATGACGTTTCATATTTTCTCCTCAATCTTCTTTGTTGCTATGCCAGCTTTATGCAATATATCGAGTGCGGCTTTGTCCCACCAATCATAGAGATAGGTGACTTCGCCGATACCAGTCACCGCAATTTTGCGAGCACATTTGATACAGGGCGACATAGTAACGAACAGCGTCGCATGTGTGATATCAACGGCATTTTTTTCGGCCGCATCAATAGCAGCCAACTCAGCATGTATGACTTCCGGCCGCGTAACTAATTTGCTACCAACTTTATGCTCCATAGGCTCACCGGTCGGGTTATAGTTCACACCACTCGATATGATGGCATTATTTTTTATGATAAAACATGCCACCCCGCCGAGCTGTGCCTCAGGAACTTTTGCAAGTTTCTTGAGTGGCTTTATGAGATCACGTTGCGTTATCATTTTATTCATATTTTTTGCTGAATCGTGTCGCTAGTTTCTGTATTTTAGCGGCTTGTGTACGGTATTTCTTGGCATTTTCATATGGAGTGTCAGCTAAATCACGGTAGTTCCAACTGCTGAGGTCGGGCGAGTCAAATGGGATGCAGTGAAAATGGAGATGTTCGACTGTGCTCTGGGCTTCATTACCATCTTTTTGTATGATTTGCATGCCTTTTATATTGTGAACTTGACGAATCATCTTTTTCGCCAAATAAAACATCTTACGCATCGTTTCCCATTCGGCGGGCGTCAGCTCTTTGACTGAGCGAATATGGCGACGGGGGATGACCAGAAGATGACCATCGATATAGGCATAGGCAGGAACTGTCATGTATATTCCACCCTCACTATAGACTTCATGATGCCCCTCAGCCTTGTCATGGTCACAAAACACACAGCGTCCCACCGTTTGCCATATCTTGTCATACGCACCAGTTGTACGTGCAACACGAAATGCCTCCTCCTGATCCAACTGCTGCTGTGTCAATCTTGCTTCATCATTCATCATACTTTTTTCTATTTTTCTTTGAGGGGATCTTTTCGGTATTGCATAAAATCTTTGAGGACATCGCTGAGATGCCCGCCGATTGCACGTTGTAATATCTGAGTCGTCGAGATACTGGTGGATTGGCGATCAACGACAATGACCTTACCACCGTATTTCGTGACCGTTTTGTACTCCTTAGAGTCTTTGTATTCGCTCGTCCAATCTTCTTTGACCGTAATATAAGTATCAGGTTGGAGTAATCCTAGAGTGGGTACACAGCTTGGCTCTGGCAGAATTGTCACGAAATCAACTGAGCGCAAAAAAGTGAGCATCTCTGCGCGGATTTTTTCGTCAAGAATGGGTTTGTTTGGACCTTTGACTCGTTTGATCGCATCGTTGCTACTGACTCCAACAACCAAAACATCTCCGTAGGTTTTAGCTTTTTCGAGATAACGGCACTGACCAGCATGGATAAGATCCCAACTACCCGCAGTAAAAACAACTTTTTTGCCTGATTCAGACAATTTTTCATGTAGTGTCAGTAGATCACTTTGTGATATCAGCCGCTTGCGCCACTCTTTCGATACGCTCATAGTATCTCCCTCTCATTTATCACGTATTATTGTATCATCTGACGGCGCATTAAAATATCGCGTGTTCGACGGAAATGATGATTGTCAACCAATGATTCATATGGGTTGTCGCGTAAAAACTTATAGAGATCATAGATAAGATACATACCAACAAGATGATCTATCATATCAATTTGCGGTACTACCCTATTACCGCGCTTGACGTAGCCTGAAAATATAAAATATTTTATGAGCTTTTCAATCGGCTTGTTGCAGTCAACATATAAAAACGCAAGTGTTCGAGCAATATCAAATTCGACAGGGCCAGAAGAGGCTTTTTCTAGATCAAGTATGCCGCTCAGTGCTGTCGTGCCAATTTGAAGCACGTGCTGACCACCCGCGGTATCAAAAAGCACATTACCGCGCACCAGATCCATATGTAAAAGCGACTGTTTACCGCGCACCTGCTTGATAATACTTTTTAGCTCATCAAAGACAACTACATCTAGATATAGAGAGAGCTTCTGTCGCATAGCTGCTTGGACTCCGGGCAACGTAAAATATCGTTTCATCTCGTCAATTAACAATACACATTGCACTTGAGCCGAAGGTAGTTTAAGAGGGGGAACGTCAACACCGTGTATTAGCGCCATCGCATGGCCGAGCAACTTGATATGTTTCATCGTGTACATTTCCCATGCAATTGTTTTACCGGGTAGAGTAGCGTAGAGAGCACCAAAACGCCGGGAATTATGCGTTGTAAGAGCGAGGATACGGTCATCCACTGGGCTACGAACGGGCAAACCGTGTAGCTGCAGATGATAACCCACCTGATTGACACGACTCACAAGCTGCTGACTCTGAGGCTCCTTTTTGTACAAAATAAAATTAAGATGTTTATCGTCGGTAGTTACAACCATATAACACGTGTTACGATACCCGCTGGCAACATCTTCTATAGTATGGAGACGATAGCCATAGGCAGATACTATCGATGACAGGACGGGATATGATAGCTTCATGATTTGCGTTCGTATAAAACGAAGTCGTAATCGTAATCATTTTTCTCGTCTGCATGGTGTTTCTCACGGGATACCACATGCCATACATCATTATCTATGGCAGGGAAGTACGTATCACCATCTATCTCAGCATGAATTTCTGTGATGTAGAGACGATCTGCCATGTCAATTGTTTGGCGGTATACCTCGGCGCCACCAATGATATAAATAGCCTCATATTCCATTAGATCATCGATATCATGTATGACATCTACATCCTCATAGTGATATTGTTCGTCACGTGTCAGTACAACATTGGTACGGTTAGGCAAAGGACCACCGATACGCGTGATGATTGATTCGAGAGTTTTGCGACCCATCACGACAGTATGACCAGTCGTAATCTCTCGAAAATGCTTGAGGTCTGCCGGTAAATACCAGGGCAATTCATTGTGTGCACCGATAACATTGTTGTGAGCTAGAGCGGCAATAATGGCAATCATGATCTTATTTTACCGCGTATGGCAAATACTTGACATAAAATATCTACAATATTCTATAATAGTTCAATAGTTGTGTTACGCTCTCCCCTGGGACGCATGTTCCAGGGGAGAGCAGCAACGGAAGGAGATCAGCGACCGGGGCGACGCATTCGTGGACCGAACTCGGTCGTCGGGTCCATGACGCTGTCATGGACCTTGTTGCAGGCGTTGCAGCACCTGACGGTACCGCACTTGCCAACAAGCTCGATCTCGGGGACGTCTTGGGAGAGGTAGAACTCTCTCAGTCGACGATCCCAGTTGCGCTGCCATTCGGCAGACACCTCGACGGGATCACCGTCGAACTCGACGTACAACGGCCTAGTGGCCTCGAAAGCTGCCATGAGACGAGCGTGCTCCAGCGGTCCTTGTGCCCCAAAGTACGGGTAGTGCTGCGGCACGTAACCGAGCGTCCAGACCATGTCCTGGCTGTACTTGGTGGTGTCGAGGACGTGAGTGTGCCACACCTCGTCAACCATCGGCGTGACGGTGATGATCTTCTCAGGAAAGCGTAGCCAGAGCTCGAGAGTCTGGCGGTAGTGCCTGATTGCGACATCGGCCTCTTCGTCTGTCATCGTGGACGGCCTGCCGTACTGAGGCTCCGTCAACTTGAAGGCGAGCGGCTCGAGATCGAGCGCACTGATGCGAGCCGATCTCTCTTCGAGACCGACATCTACCAGGTGTTGCGTGGTCAAGAGGTCCATATGAGACCCTTCCGTTGTGAAAGTGCTCCTCCGTCTTTCGGAGATGCGTATATATTTTAACACTTTTACATCACTTATGTCAATTTTGCTCTACACAAAAATTCTTGCAGTAATAGGCTGATTGATGTATAATTAGACCAATCGTTACCAGAGACAGTGGCGGTCGAAAGACTTAAGAATGCTACCGAGGCAACTACACGTTGTTTAGATATGTCTCCTGGTGTCCGACCAGGATTTTTATATCCTAACGGATGACAGGGTAGTGACGAGATACCTTAATAATTCGGAGCAAACGTTAATTTTTAACCCACAGAAGGAGCCAATAAACTATGGCAATTTCTCGCGACAAAAAAGAGACGTTGGTAGCAGATTTTAGCTCAGCATTACAGACAGCTCGTATGACCGTCGCTGCAAAGTACGACGGCACCAGCGTAGCCGATCTGCAACAGCTTCGTCGGGATGCTCGTGCCGCTGGCGTGACAATCAAGGTCATCAAAAACCGCCTTGTCCGTACAGCTATGGAGCAGACTAAAGGATTTGAAAAGACCGACACGGGTCTTCTCACTGGCCAGCTCCTCTATGCCTATAGCACAGAGGACGAGGTCGCTCCGGCGCAAGTACTCGACAAATTTAGCAAATCAGTCCCAACCGTAGAGTTGGTCGCAGGATTTGATAATACTGGCGCAGTACTCGCAACCGCCGACGTCAAAGCACTTGCTGGACTTCCAAGCAAAAATCAACTCGTGGCCGAAGTGGTTGCACAACTGCTTTCACCAGTTCACGATGTTACCAACGCACTATCTGGCAATTTGCACGCGCTACTTGATGGCGTCGAGGCAAAGGCCGCTTAAATTATAATCAACTAGGAGACTATTATGGCAGATGTTAAGAAACTTGCCGAAGAACTGACTAAATTGACAGTTCTCGAGGTAAATGAACTCAAAAACGTCCTCAAAGACGAATACGGTATCGAGCCTGCGGCGGCCGCTGTTGCTGTTGCTGGCCCAGCTGCTGGCGGTGACGCTGGTGCAGCAGCTGCTGACGAAAAATCAGAATTTACTGTCACCCTCAAAGATGGCGGCGCTCAAAAGGTCGCTGTTATCAAAGCCGTCAAAGACTTGACTGGTCTTGGTCTTGGCGAAGCAAAAGCATTGGTTGACAATGCCCCAAGCCCAATCAAAGAAAAAGTCGGTAAAGACGAAGCCGAAGAAGCTAAAAAAGCCCTAGAGGCAGCGGGCGCTACTGTCGAAGTAGCCTAATAACTTGCTAATCACCGCTCCGAATAATTATCCATGACCGCTATCAACAGATGGCGGTTTTTTGGTTAACAACATACAACATCATATTTCGAAATTCTAGGAGCCAGGCTCCTAAGATGATCGTAGGTACTTATAACATTTGAGTGCTGGGCGAGCAAGGACAAAATTCACAACGTTTTGGACTCGTACGAATATGGAACTGTGGAAACTTGTCTGCTTGACATTTTATTATGCGAATGATAGTCTCAAGGTAATATCACCAAATAAATACTTGAGACAAAGGATGCGAGCAATGTCTGACCTACCAGAAAAACAAGTAAAACGACTACGAAGCCTCATAGCTGAGGCTGAAACAAATTTAGCTGCCGCCAAAGAACTCCTGATTAGTATTGCCGGCGAAGATGACATACCTCGAGGTAATCTCGAAGATGTTGCAGGCAAGGTAATCGAAGGTGTCTTTGATGGCCAAGCAATGATCGGCCCTGATGGCAAATCATACCCCGTACCTGCTAACTACGCGAGTAAATCAAAACTTATCGAAGGTGATATTTTAAAACTAACTATTGCTGACGATGGCGGATTCATCTACAAGCAAATCGGTCCTGTCGCACGACGTCAAGTTATCGGTACGCTGGTACAACATGACGGTGGCTACTATGTCGAAGTAGGTGGCCATGAATACCGTGTGCTCCTTGCCAGTGTGACGTACTTCAAGGCAAAAGTTGGCGATCAAGTCAGCATTGTCATCCCAGAAGACAACCGCGATGCCATCTGGGCAGCTGTCGAAGCCGCATTGTAGGACAGTAGGAGCTAGATGCTAGATTCTTGATGTTAGAATGAGCCGCTATATGCGGCTCATTTGATTACTCAACAACAAATATCTTGTCGGTACCGTAGTACTCTGCCCAATGATTATTGTAGTACGCAAACATTCGCTCTAACCTATCATTTGGCAGCTCCTTGACATCGAGCTGTTCCATCACATCCACAACCTGTTTGTGTGCAGTCTCTCTATCGGTATCATTAGCAACGACACGCTCGAACTCTATCATATATCCATATCCTGGGGTAAAAAACATATCGAGCGTCAAACCCATACTCTCGTACAATTGACGATCTGCTTGCCACTTTGCCTCGAGCTCCCAGCCGCTGTCAGTGATACGCTTATCAAGCTCATCTATCGTCATATCTAGCGGTGCTTCAAATTCCATACGTTGGTGACTATGGACAGCTGATACATCATCAAGTGAGCCTTTGACTATGAAGATAGTTTTGCCGTTTTTTTCTCGACTACGGACATTGATATGCGTTGCGCGAGCGATGATCTCATTGAGATTTTTTTGCTGATCATCAGTCAAAAAATCCGATAAAGTCTCTGTTAATATTTTTAAGTCGCCATTTTTGAAATAATGATTTAATTGATGCTGTTCGCTCACTAATCTCGTCTTTGGATCAAGTAATTTTGCTTTTTCGAGCAGACGATCTGCGGCTTCTTTATTTCCCAGTAGTGATTTGATCTCAATTTCGTATTGCATAGTCTTATTTTAGCCTCGAACATCAAATATCCAAAATCAATACCTACTGTTGCTATTACTACGCCACTTTTGATACACAAAACGCGTATAATAAGTACTGAAAAAGAGAGGGAGTGAGTGAGTCAAGCATTATATCGCAAGTACCGTTCGCGCGGATTTGATGAGATCGTCGGTCAACAACACGTAACCGACCTACTGGCAACAGCCATCAAAAATGGCTCTATTTCTCATGCCTATCTATTTACCGGCCCTCGAGGTACAGGCAAGACGAGTGTTGCACGTATCGTTGCACATGCCATCAATGATTTACCGTATAGCGACGACGCAACCCATCTCGACATCATTGAGATTGACGCAGCCAGCAATCGTCGCATCGATGATATACGAGACCTACGAGAAAAAGTATATATCGCACCGACGACCGCAAAATACAAAGTCTACATCATCGATGAAGTTCATATGCTCACTGGTGAGAGTTTTAATGCGTTACTCAAAACACTCGAGGAACCACCGACTCATGCCGTTTTCATACTCGCAACGACGGAGTTGCACAAGGTACCGGCAACAATTGTCAGTCGAACCCAGCGATTTCATTTCCGACCAGGCACCACCAGTGATGTCGCCAAACATTTGCGTTCAATCGCCGATAAAGAACAGATCACAATCGACGATGAAGCGCTGACTCTTATTGCTGAACATAGCGAGGGAGGTTTTCGCGATAGCGTAAGTCTGCTTGATCAGGTGTCAAGTATTGGCGAAGGCGCCATCGATAGCACGACAGTCGAGCATTTACTAGGTCTTGCACCACGCGAACGGATCGATGCGATCGTCGCAGACATTATCGCCGAGCGTACCGATCAAGCAATCGAGCAGCTCCTCGGTCTCATACGTGATGGCATGAGCCCCACAACAATCATCATGCAACTGACAAAATCACTATCAGCTCATGCAACAACACACCCTAAGCTCTACGATTTGCTCTATGAAGTAATTGAACTGCCCAAGAGTTTTGCCCCACAACTTAAGCTACTGGCGCTTATCGGTAAGCAACGTTCACCATCATCAGGCCATACCGATACATCAGTATTGCCACCGCCACCATCGACTCCAGCCACGGTAACTACCAGTCGTACCGCCAGTTCAGCCCCTGTCACACCGACGCCCGCTGTCGAAGAACAGCCAAAACCCCCAAAAACCAACAAAAAACCGATCTCTAGCGGCGAAACAATTGATTGGGATACTATTCTGAATGAGACCCAAAAGCGTGCACCAGCTTTGCATAGCATACTCAAACGCGCGACAGCCAACATCTCAAATGAAAAAATAACGCTTCATTTCACGTTTGCTCTTCATCGCAAAAAAATGAACGACGACAAACAGCGCCGTGAGCTCACCAGCATTATCACAAATCTCTATGGCGCATGTCCGCTTATCGAGGTAGCAGATGACAAAGCAAAACTGAGTAGCACGGCAGAGGCAGTTGTCGATATAATGGGCGGAGGAGTACCCGTAGACGTCCCGAAGGACAAGCAATAAATCATGGCAGACCGTAGAAAATCATCACCGTCCCAAGAGGGAAAGATCCCGCCGCACAATCTCGACGCTGAGATGAGTTTGCTTGGGGCGATTCTCATCGACGAAGAAGTCCTTGCTGATGTCACCGACAAAGTAAAAGCAGATGATTTTTATGAAAATCGCCATCAACGAATCTTTGCCGCCATCATGCGCCTGTACGAACAGCACCGTCCAGTCGATCTATTGACGCTTAGTGATGAGCTCGAGAAAAAAGACGATCTCGAGATGGTGGGCGGTAGTAGTTACCTCAATGAACTGACAAACTACGTACCAACCGCGGCCAATGCTGCCGCCTATGCCGAACTGGTTGCTCAACGCGCCGTTCGTCGTCGTCTCATTAAGGCCAGCGGTGATATCGCCGAGCTCGCTTACAATGACGACACCAATACCCAAGAAATCCTTGAACGAGCCGAAGCCGAACTGTTTTCAGTTAGCGACACAAGCCTCAAGCAAGAGCTCGTCAGTCTCGAACAGATTTTGACCGAAAGTTTTGATCGCATGGAAGAACTACATCGTGATCGCGGTAAACTGCGAGGTGTACGTACAGGATGGCGTGATCTTGATAATCTCACAGCGGGTCTCCAGCGAAGTGATTTGCTCATTATCGCCGCACGTCCAGCAATGGGTAAAACGACTCTTGTCACAAATCTTGCCTACAATGTTGCGGCCAAGGAAAAACAAGCAGTCTTATTTTTCTCACTAGAGATGAGTAAAGAGCAGTTGGTTGACCGTATGCTTGCCGATGCAAGCGGAGTCGATGCGTGGAATATACGCACAGGTAATCTCAGTGATGATGATTTCGAAAAGCTCTCGACAGCAATGGGTGAGATGGCCGAAGCGCCTATTTATATCGACGATACTCCTGGGCTAACCGTACTCGAAATGCGCACCAAGGCTCGTCGTCAAGCACACTCACATCCGCTCGGGCTCATCATCGTTGACTATCTTCAGCTCATGCAGGGCAGTAGTAGGGGTGGCGAATTCAACCGCGTACAAGAAGTCAGTGAAATTAGCCGTGGCCTCAAATTGATTGCTCGCGAGCTCAATGTGCCCGTCATCGCACTCAGTCAGCTCAGTCGTTCTGTCGAGAATCGCAATCCTCAGATTCCTCAGCTTGCTGACCTACGTGAGTCTGGGTCAATCGAACAAGATGCCGACCTGGTGGCATTTATTTATCGTGAAGCATATTACAACCCAGACACTGACCGTCAAAATATTACCGATCTTATCATCGCTAAGCACCGTAATGGCCCTACTGGTAGGGTGGAGCTGTACTTCCATCCTGAGCGGCTACGATTCATGTCGCTCGATAAACAGCGTGATGACTAGTTAAAACATCATCCTTATGCTGTATACTAATGACATCGATGCGCATATCTTTCATACGTGAATTACTCTTATACCGATACCGCTACATTGCTGGCATTGCGATATTTTTAATCGTTACATTGTCACTAGTTTTGATACGAATAGATCTCGCTCCAACCGGTCTATCTCATGCTGATATGAATTCAGCGGTCGATAGTGCAACTTTTGCATGGAACCAACCGCTTGCCCAATCACTGATTGATCTACCGTACAAATTGTTGCAAAAAGCGACGATGTCGATCTTTGGTATTACTGATTTTGGGATTGTCTTACCGTCTATCATTATGGCTATTGCAACTGCTTTCGCTTTTATTGCTATGGTAAATCGATGGTTTCGCCTCAATGTTGCACTCATAACAAGTCTCATCTTTGTCACGTCGGCTGCGTTTTTGACCATGGCACGCACTGGACACGCCAGCATCATGACATCATTTTGGTTGTCACTGCTCCTACTCGCAGCAACCAATATAATTCACCCTGATGGCAAGACTAAATTATGGTTTATGGCGGCAGTAGTCGTCGTTCCTTTGAGTCTCTACACACCATTGATGATCTATCCATTTATTGCCATATTCATCGCCGGATTTTTTCATCCACACGTACGTTTTACACTCAACCAAAGTAATAAAAATCAGTTGATTGTTGGCTCAGTTGTCGCCTTGTTATTATTAGTTCCTCTCATCTCGTCTATTGCTACCGAACCAAATCGTATGTTTGAGTTGCTCGGTATACCGATACATACGCCGTCATTATCAGAGCTTGTTTTTAACGCAAAAACAGTTTTTAAGACATTTTTCAATCTCGGTAATACTGCGATCGGTGAAATACCTCAGCCATTGTTCGGTGCAGCATCGCTCATTATTATCATCTTGGGATTTTTAAAAACTGTACAGGATTGGTACTCGGCCCGATCATACATGCTACTTATTTGGGCAGCATTTTTTATCCCTATAGCAATTCTTAATCCGTCACAAATACTCATCGCGCTTGTACCTGGCTATCTGTTCATGGCTATTGGCATCGAGACGCTTATACGTGAATGGTACAAGCTATTTCCCAACAATCCTTATGCGCGCATAGCTGGCCTCATACCATTGGTAATCTTACTTGGAGGAATCATGCTATCAAATACTGCTCAATATTTTTACGGCTATTTATACGGCACTCCTGCAACTCACTACTCCGAGCAATTAACAGCAACACGCGAAGTACTCGATCGTCAAAAAAACCAAAACGCCGTCACTACGACGATTGTTAAACCAGAAGAAGTAAAGTTTTATGATCTGTTGCGGCGAGATTATCCTCGTATGAATGTTGCGGAGGAGCAAAATGGTCCGATTGTTCGACCAACCATCATCCACAATGGTGCTCATGTCGCTATAGGGGCACTCGGTATACCGTCACAAATTATCACGTCCTATAAGTCAAAAACAGATCAAGTAATCGTACGTTATTACGAACCTGTTACGCCTCGTCAGTAGCTGGTATAATAAGGAGTAATAAAACCGGAGGATTATATGCTGGATCAGGCAAAAATGATTATGCAACTCAAAAAAGCGCAAAAGGAACTCACAAAGCTCGTTGTCGAAGGTGAAGCAGGTGATGGCGCAGTCGTTGTGTCAGTCACGGGTGAGATGAAGATAAAGAAAGTGACAATTGATCCAGAGTACGTTGATCTCGACGATATTCAGGTACTTGAACGATGGATCGAGCAAGCCACACGAGAAGCGATGACAAAAGCCCAAGAACTAGCTGCCGAAAAGATGAAACCATTGATGGGAGGACTTGGTAATCTCGGTCTCTAAAGACCCGAAATTGCCGCAAGATGGGAAAAGCCATTCCCATCTTGCCTGCTGATATGTTACCTAAAGCATTGCAAAACTTGATAGACGCCCTCGGAACTCTGCCGGGCGTAGGGCCGCGTACTGCCGAACGCTACGCTTATTATTTGCTCAAGACCAATGATCACAATCGAATGAAGCTGAGTCAATCAGTGGCTGATTTACCAAATGAGGTGAAATTGTGTCCAGTAACATATGCCTTGATCGATGCCGACCTCGATCTATCGCCGCTATATAGCGATCCCGAACGTAATCGCAAATTGGTCGCCGTTGTTGAGGAGCCTCTCGACGTCATCGCTCTCGAAAAGACAGGCCTCTTCAAAGGCACCTATCATGTTCTCGGTGGAGCGATCAGCCCAATCGATGGTATCGGTCCGGAGCAACTCCATATACCCGAGCTTATAACCCGTCTAAAAAAAGATGGTGTTGAAGAAATCATTCTCGCAACAAACGCGAGCGTCGAAGGTGAATCAACCGCACTCTATCTCCAAAAATTTATCGATGAAGCTGGCGTCGATGTCAAGATCACACGCCTCGCTCGTGGCATCCCTGTCGGTGTCGATCTCGAATATGCCGATCAAATAACACTTTCTCACGCACTCGAAGGCCGACAGACACTCTAATCTGTTACAATTAATACCATGTATGACACCGTAAAACAGTCAATTGATAGTGCCCAGAACATCGTGGTGATTCAACCGGAAAATCCGGATGCTGACAGCTTAGCGACGTCACTTGCTCTAGAGGAAATTCTCGGCGACTTGGGAAAGAGCGTCAGTTTGTATTGTGCGATCGATATGCCGAAGTATTTGCGCTATATCGAAGGCTGGTCACGCGTCAACAATGATTGGTCAGGCAAATATGATCTCGCTCTCATCGTCGATACCGCCACTGAAACATTGATTGCAAAAGCGCTGACAATTCCTGGCATACGTCATTTTCTCGAAACCCACCCAACTATAGTGCTCGATCATCATGGAGAAGGTGATGAAAACGATAATGATCTGTCATTTCCTCATGAATTTATCCTCGATAGTGAAGCTGCTGCTACGAGCGAACTCATCTATACGCTTGCTACGACTGCAGACTGGACAATCAACGTACAGGCCGCCAATCACATGCTGACATCAATATTGGGCGATACCCTCGGCCTCAGTACGCCAAGCGTTACCGTACGTACCTTTGAAACAGCGACAGCGTTAATGAAGTTAGGAGCAAATCCTGCCACAATCGAGCAAGCACGACGTGAATTTATGCGTAAACCGGCAGACATATTGGCGTACAAAGGCAAGCTAATACAGCGTATCGAATATCACTGCGATGGAAGACTAGCGCTTGTTCACATACCTTGGGAAGATATTGAGGCTTACTCAGATCGATACAATCCAAGCATACTCGTCCTCGATGAGATGCGCTTAGTTGACGGTGTGGATATTGCTATCGCTATCAAGACATATCCTGATCGTAAACTCACAGGCAAGATTCGTAGTAATCTCCCAATAGCTGATAGCATCGCAGGATATTTTGGTGGTGGTGGTCACGCATACAGTGCCGGCTACAAAATATATGAGGACTACGAATCGGCAATTCATGAACTGATCAAAGCAACTGATACAATAATACGTGACTATGATTCTACGAAACACGCTGACTAATCAAAAAGAAACATTCTCACCACTGAGTGATGAAGTAGTCACAATTTACACCTGCGGCCCAACCGTCTACAGCGAGCCGCATATCGGTAACTGGGTAGCCTATATTCGTTGGGATATATTAGTTCGAACATTACTCGCAAGTGGCTACAGCGTCAATCGCGTCATGAATATCACGGATGTTGGACATCTAACAGGTGAAAATGAAGGTGACGCTGATGCTGGTGAGGACAAGATGAGTAAGGGTGCCCGCAAAGAGGGAATTACCGAATGGGAAGTTGCCGATAGATACACAAATAAGTTCCTGGAGGGTATGACGGCACTCAATCTTCTCCCCCCCGAACATCTCACGAAAGCCACTGAGCATATTGCTATCCAAATCGATCTTGTTAAAAAACTCGAAGAAAAGGGCTTTACCTACATTCTCGATGATGGCGTCTATTTCGACACGAGCAAGTTCCCATCATACGCTGATTTTGCCCATCTTGATCTTGCCTCGCAACAAGCCGGTGCGCGCGTATCATTCAATGCAAACAAGCGAAATATTGGTGATTTCGTGTTATGGAGACTGACACCAAAAGGCGAATCGCGAACTATGGAGTGGGAGAGTCCTTGGGGTCAAGGTATCCCTGGGTGGCATATCGAGTGTAGTGCAATGGCGATGAAGTATCTCG
>CAZHUZ010000012.1:0-23347 GCA_964535835.1 uncultured Candidatus Saccharibacteria bacterium
AACCCCCGAATGCTGGGACCAGAACCCAGTGCCTTACCACTTGGCGACTCCCCACTATTTACCTACAAGGCTTTTCTATGAGAAGCCTCCAAACAATAAGGTTCTGGTCCCTGGGACCTATTTTGACTTACTCGCTGCGCTCGGACAGCCAGTACCTTACCACTTGGCGACTCCCCACCGACTACATGATTATACCTAAAAGGTTCGAATGATTAAATGGAGGGATTCGACTCACCTATGGCGAGCCCGTCACAACATCTTTGCAAACAAGCTTGCAAGAGTTGATTCCCTTGAATTCGTCACAGGCGAATTTCACCCCGAATGCTGGGAACCTTATTTGATTTACTCGCTGCGCTCAGACAGCAAGCGCCTTACCACTTGGCAGAATTCTGTCAAATCGATGATTTGTACAGAATGTAGCGAAATGGTGGGATAACTTGTTAGTCTACCATTGAGCGTTCGACCCGCATATCAACAGATCAGATTATAGCAATTTATGCTTACTTACTCAACCGTGTGAGGATTTTTGTAACTATAAATTTCTTTTCATTTTTACGGCGGTCATACCCGAGTGCCCATAGGGTGAAATACGCAAATGCCAGCCAAAGTATATTTACCCCCAGTAATACACTGCTGCTTGGGAGCTCCTTAAACTCTCCGAGTTGCGCAGTCGAATTGATACCGCCGTAATTCCATATAGCAACCAACGTCCAAAATAATGGTACTGCTACCCCTAGCAAACCACTTATATATTGAGCTAAAAGGCTCAATTTCATTCGCATCAAAAACGGCAAAGCAAATACTTCGGCGCATACAATGACGCCCGCACTCCACGCTGCGACATCTCGACTGAGGCCCAGGGCTCTTTGTAACTCAGGAACAAACGTATCAATCCGAAACAAATGTACTACCGCAAAACATATCATCACCACAGCTGCCACCCATCCAAAGTACAATGCATAATGATGGCGAGTTTTCGGCGGATCTAACGCCCGTACAGGAAAAGAATATTTCATAATTCCCAGTATAGCGCTTTTGTCTACCATGCCATAGTGCCGACTGTCGGTACTCCTAGGCGAGTTGTCACCCTGGAGCCAATACTTTTGGTTTGGCGTGATATCTACCACTCGTTTGATGACTTCACGGTTATCTACCTCAGCTACAACGATACTCCTCTCGCGTATCACACCCCTTGTCGTCCCCACGACAATATCGCCCTCATGGAGACAGGACGTCATACTATCACCTGACACACGCCTAAAAAAGATCATTTACTACTTTGTGTCCGCAAAAATTTCAGCTATTTCCGAAACTTGAGCAATGAGCTTATCGCATTGCTCGATACTCATATGCTGCTTGACAGTGCTCGCTTGTTTGAGAGCTTGCCAGATTTTATCATGAAGATCAGGATATTCTTTCAGATGTTCAGGCTTGAAATAATCACCCCACAACACACGTAACTCATGTTTGACGCGTTCGGCATGTACTTCTTTTGTCATTACCATACGTATCAAATTGTTATCATTATCTGGCGTCGAGTCTTCACCGATTTCCAATGCTTTTTGCACCATGACTTTACATGTGTGAGCAGCATGCGTCATGGTATCCGTCTCATATACCCCACAAGGCACATCACAATGTGCATATACTGTTCCAAATAATTTCATTTTACCTCCTTAACGATCATGAGACCTATTATACACTGCCCTATCTTCTCTTAAGTTGTTGTGTGATATTATGCATATTTTAGCAATTGCAAAATTGTGCGTAATTTACTCTCGGCTCTTCTGATTGTTGTGAAATAAGTATTTTTGTTATTTTTTGTAACAAAATGCTTGCGTTTTATTTCACGAAGGAGTAAAGTTTAGTTTAAGCGAATTCAAAAACAAAAACACCAAAAATATTGGATCGCCTATTTCCACCACAACACCTAAGCCCACTTTATTGTGGGCTTTGACGGTTTTTAAAAGGATTTGTAAATAATCATTAGATGTCACAATATACACATATTTTAGCAATTGCAAAAATATGTGTATTATATGAGCTTTAATAGATGTAATTTACTTAGGATTGAGACTTTGTAGAGTGCTGTTTGCGCCATTTTGCGATCTCAGCATGGTTGCCACTGAGCAGTACGGCTGGGACTTCCATAGTATTAAATACTTCTGGCCGAGTATACTGAGGGTATTCGAGCGTCTCCCCGTCAGAAAAGCTTTCGATCTCTGCACTTTTCTCTCCGCCAAGTACGCCAGGAATGAGACGTACAATGCTATCGATGATTGTCATAGCGGGGAGTTCACCTCCTGTCAGCACATAGTCACCGATACTAACTTCTTCATCAACCAGTTTCAAGATTCTCTCGTCATAGCCTTCGTATCTGCCGCAAATGAAGATAAAGCCGCCAGAGGTCGTAGCGTACTCCTGGGCTAATTGTTGCCTCCACCCCTTACCTCTTGGCGTCATGAGTAATACCCGAGCAGATGGGTCACGTTTTTTAGCTTCTAGGACAGCTGCCCACAATGGTTCCACACGTAGTAGCATTCCGTCGCCACCACCATAGGGTGTATCATCAACTGACTTGCGGTGGCCTAGGCCATAATCACGGAGATGTATCGTTGACAGCTCGACGATACCGTCACGCTGCGCCTTCCACATCATGGAATTTTCAAACACACCCGTAAACATCTCAGGGAATAGGGTGATTACTTGAAACTTTCTCATCTGTTATATTATCGCATCTATTGACTTTTTTAGCAATTAGTTCTATATATATTAACTTTTTGCTTAGGGTTGCCCGGGCGAAAAGTCGCCCACCCTGTAGCATGATGGGAGAAGTGATGAACAAGCTCTTTATCTTACTCACGTTCCTCAGCTTCTTGTTGGCACTCAATGTCGGCATCGCTGTCGCATTGATGCAAAACAACAAGTTTGCGGCTGCCATAAGTGCGGCAAGCGCTGTATTCATCCTGCCATTTGCAATCTGCATTGCAATCGTGACCGCGCTCAAGGGCTAGCCCACCTGAAAATATCTCGCCGAATTGGCTCGATCTGATTGAGACATCCGTCTCTCGGATCGGTAAGATCCAGTTCAGCTCGAAGCTTTTCGGTGGGCTATTTTCATTTGTCACTCTACACAGGTAGACATCATACTCCACACAAAAGTCTTATACACACATTTTAGCAATTGCAAAAATATGTGTATAACATAAACTTTAAATATGAATGATGAGCTGTCTCACTCTTTAGTGAGAGTACCTCATACTAAAAATACTGCCATAAAGCAGTATTTTTAGCACAAATAAGACTCTAACCTTCGCCCGTGGGCGAACTCGCAGTTCGGTTCATCCTGAATCTTATCGAAGGATGCTTTGAACTTGTTATTTATTATAGGCTAGCCTATCAGCGTTTACAATAAGCATTTTATAACGAGTGGATTTTCCGTCCGCAAATGTGCACCAACTGTGGATAAGGCTGTGGAATTAGCTAGATATCGAGATCATCGTATTCGGCCAATTCTTTGCGAGTTTTGGCAGCCAGATCAGATTCTTTTTCGGCCACTGGTTCAACCGTTTCCACCGCTTGGACGATAGGTTCATCAACGACTACCACATCATCTTGTGGCAATGTGACATCTTCCTGGACCGAATCATCACTCGTCACGGGGGTGACAACTTGGCGAGGTTGATCTCGCTCTGATTCAGGACGATCAACGTCAACAATCTTGAGGTTGTAACGAGCATCATTTTTTGTCCCAAGAGCTCGCAAGAGCGAGCGCAGACTTTGTGCTGTAGCACCCCGTTTACCTATGACACGTCCCAAGTCCTCAGGATTTACCGTCAAAGTCAACAAAACACCTTTTTCGTCGACTATTCGATCGACGACGACATCATCCGGGTGACCGACGAGTGAGCGCACGATATATTCTATAAATTGTTGATCAATTGATACTGCCATACTGTTTGTACCTCCTATAGTCTCTACTGGTAATGCTTTTATTGTACCGCATTTTGCGACAATCAAAAAACGCCCATGCTGGGCGCTTTTTATATGACAGATTAGTCTTGCTTTTCTTCGGTTGCAGTTTCTGGTTGCTCTGCTTCTTCTGTTGGCAGATCAACAACAGGTTCTTCTACCGCTTCCTCAACTTTTTCTTCTTTTGGTTGGTTCTTGCGGAGTTTCTCGGCGTTTTTTGTACTCACTTTTTTGGCACCAGAATGTTTGACAACCCAATCAGGCAACTTGACCTTTTGATCTTCAAGGATTCGTACAACTCTCGGTGTTGGCCGAGCGCCGTTTTTTAGATAGAAATCAACCTTTTCGGTAGTGAGGCTGGTTTCTTTGGTATGTGGGTTGTAACTACCGACATATGCAACAACACGACCACTTGATGGGTGGCGTTGTGCTTCTTGTACGGCAATACGATAGGTCGGGTAGCCTTTACGGCCGAGTCGTTGCAAACGAATTGCGAGCATTCAAAATCCTTCTCTTAAAAACTTATTATGAATCAAACGTAGATTATACGCTGTTGTACCCCTGGAGTCAAGCGTCGGTCTGAGCTTGCTTGGCTTGTTCGGCATAAACAGCGAGCGCGGCTTCGGCTGCACGCTGTTGCGCGTATTGCTTGCTAGGGCCCTTCCCAGAACCCATGAGCTTATCACCGACATACACGCCAAGTGTAAATTCTTTTTCATGATCAGGACCGATCTCTTCGATGACGCGATATTGCGGGGTCAACCCATCTACGCTCTGCGATACTTCTTGGAGATGGCTCTTGGGGTCTCGCCAACTACCACTTTGTAAAATACCGTCGAGCTTGCTAAGGATATGCGTCTTGATAAAAGCATCTGCTGTGTCATAACCTTTTTCGAGATAAATTGCTCCTATCAATGCCTCAAAACAATTGGCGAGTATCTGGGCGCGCGCGCGATCACTACCGTGTTTTTCACCACGCGACAGGCGCAACAAGGGCTCGTAGCCCAACTTGACCCCGGCATCAGATATACTTTCAGTACGTACCAGCGAGCTACGCCAGCTCGTCAAAATACCTTCAGGCTCTTTGTACTGGCGATAGAGATAGTCAGTAACTGACAACTCCAATACGGCATCTCCCAAAAACTCGAGACGTTCATTGTGCTCGCGAGCACTTTTGCGATGCTCGTTCATGTAACTTCGGTGAGTAAATGCCGTGACGAGCAGATCAATATCTACAAACTCAAAGCCCAATTTATCGCGGGCAAATTCTTGATAGGCAGTTGTGTTAATTCCCTGCATGGCGAATCCTTTTCATTGCAAGTAGCATTAGTTTGCTAATGTCTTCGTATTCGACCGCCTCGAGTGCGTCAGCAAAGCTGAACCATTTTATATTGGCGTAGAAATCCTCTTTTTTGATTTTTTCGGTATTTCCTAGCGCCTTGACGAGGTAAATCTGTGTCGTCATAAGTACGAGAGTATTGAGACGACGATAGCGAAAATGTGTCTTGCCTAACCAACAAATTGCTTCGACATTTGTGAGGCCGGCTTCTTCACCAATCTCTCGTATAGCGGTCTCTTGGGCTGTCTCACCTTCTTCGACATGACCCTTTGGTATAGACCAGCGCCCTTTTGGATCCTGGATTAAAAGTATCTCAACTTCTCCTGATTTGTTGCGGCGAAATACAATTCCGCCAGCTGTGGCTTCTCGAACAACTTCTTCGATAGATTGTTTTTTGCGATTAAAGTATTTTTTGACACGATCGTTGAACGCATCAAACTTTGGCGTCTGCATGTGTTTGGCCCTCTATCAAAATTTTGTATGCCGTACCCAGTACGCCATTGATAAATTTTGATGAATTATCGGAACCGAATGCTTTGGCGAGCTCAACTGCTTCGTTGATAGCAACTTTTGGCGGCACCTGTTCTGCTCCTTCGGTCAATTCGTACACGGCCATACGGAGTATCGTACGGTCTACGCGCGCGATCTGATCGATCGGCCACTCTGGTGCAATAGGCTGGATGGTCTCATCCAAGTGAGTAGCATGACCATGAACACCTTTGACTAATTGCTCTACAAATGGTTTGTCGTCGAGAGTACGGTCGTAACGCTCTAGATTTCTTCCCAGTATCTCATCGAGATCAGCCGTCTCATCATGACACGAGATACGAAAATCATATTCGTACAACGTCTGAAGTGCGAGGATGCGACCGAGGTGACGATTTGATGCCATTTCTTCTGTGGTTCCTTTGATTATTAAATAACGATAGTTACGTGGTGATAACTACTTGGTTGCTTTCCCTGATTCGCGTTTGGTGGTGCGAACCTTGACTGGACTTTTGGCGTTGACAGCGCGTGCAAGTTTGAGCACGAGATGACTACGACGCAAACCGGTCTTGCGAGGGGAGGTTTGCTTTTTCGGCTTTCCCATCTGATAGGTCTCCTGTTGATTGTTAAAAACTTAGCTATCATTATACCCCAGTTACCGTATGAACTCAAGCAGCAAAATATTGACATTTCATATTGTTTATGATAATATACAGTATAGGACACATCGTCCATCCGTACCTACTAGCGAAGGAAATGGTATGAGCATTTTCATCATCGGTCTAGTCATGGGTCAGGTTATCTCGATCTTCTCGCTCGCACTCACCCGCCAGGGTGAAAATGCGCTGGAGTCGATCGGCATGAACTGCGTCTTCTGGTCGGCAGTATACGGCATCCTCGTGGTCGCCACTGCTGCCTACTCAAGTGCGAACGATACAAGCACCGCAGCACCCCTGCTTTCATTCGTCCTGGTACTTGTCAACCTCACGTTGGCATACCTGATCCACAGACATCTGGAGCAGCTAGTACGGAAGCCCCGCTAACATAGCGGGGCTTTCCCCTTTTTTAGACAACAATATTGACGATACGGCCGAGCACAACGATGATCTTCTTCGGCTCTTTGTTGCCCATAAATTCCCGCACGCGCTCATTTACGAGCGCTGTTTTTTGTATATCATCACTACTAGCATCTTTTTCTACCGTGATCTCAGCGCGTACTTTGCCGTTGATCTGGACCGCAAGTGTCACGGTATCGGATACGAGATATACCTCGTCCCATTTTGGCCAGCTATCTCGCTGCACCGACAAATCGTGTCCGAGATCATGCCATAGTTCATCCGCCATATGTGGCGCAAAGGGCGCGACCAGTGCAACGAGACTTTCCAGCACAAATTGCCACGATGTACGGTCTACGAACCCATCTTTTTTTAGAAGATAAAGATCATTAGTCAGTTTCATTAGGGCTGCGATAGCCGTATTGTACTTTTGGTCTTCGATATCTTCGGTGACCTTTTTGATTGTGCGGTGCGTTACTTGCAAAACTGTCACGGCTTGTTCACCGGACTTTTCGTCTTCCGTTTTTTGCTTGTCGAGAAATTCCTGTACGAGATTCCAGACACGTGACAAAAATCGATATGCACCAGGAACACCCTGTGGATCCCAACGAATCCATAGATCGAGTGGCGCTGCAAACATCAGATAGATACGGAGCGCATCGGCACCATAACCTTGATTGATAATCTCAAGCGGATCGACACCATTGCCTTTACTCTTACTAAACATTGTGCCGTCACTGGCGGTCACTTTGCCGTTAAATAGGAATTTCTTAAATGGCTCAGGATTGTCGACTAGCCCAAGCCTATGGAAAAATCGTGTGACGAAACGAGCGTATATCATATGTGCGGTCGCGTGATCGCCACCGTTATAAAAGTCGATTGGCATCCATTTGTTTACAACAGCGCTATCAAATATTTTCTCCTCATTTTTGGGATCAAAATACCTGAGCATATACCAACTACTACAGATATATGTGTCGAGCGTATCTGTCTCGCGCTCGGCAGGACCTCCACAGGTCGGACACGCAACATTGAGCCAATCAGTTGCTCGAGCTAGAGCACTACGTCCATCACCACTCGGTGCAAAATCTTTGAGCTCTGGTAACACAACCGGTAACTGATCATCTGGTACGAGAACAATCCCGTCTTTTTTACAATGAACGATCGGTATCGGCGCACCCCAGTAGCGTTGGCGACTAACTGACCAGTCGCGAATTTTGTAATTAGTCTTTTCTCTCGCCAGACCTTTGCGCTTCAGATGTTGGATGATCAGATCACGTGCTTCCGCAGAGCTAGTACCATCAAACGGCCCAGAATTTACGACTATCCCATCGCCGTAGAATACCTCAAGCTCTTCGCCATCAATAACTCGCTTGGCACGCCGTAACATTTCTAGCCAATGCTCAACTCCACCTTGTACTTTTTCAACCCCAGCAACTAATTCATCGTAGGTATACCAGCCGAGTTCAAACGTTTCATGCGACTCCCTAGCGGGCTCAGTTTGGCTATCTTTATCGACAACGAATAAAAATCCTTGACCATAAGATCGTTTATTAACTTTTTTGACGTCATTAAAATAGTATGAATACACGGGATCACCAAGCGCATGTATGGATGTATACGTTTTAAATCCTGTTTCTTCTGCCAATTCTCGAATAGCCGTTTCTTCAAAGGTTTCGTTAGCCTCTGTCCCGCCGCCAGACAGCCAAAGGCCTTTGTTTGTGCCGGTTTTGATGCCTAGAAACTTCTTAGACTGTTCATCATACACAATGACGACAGCTCCCGTAACATCGACAGTATCGCTGAGGACTGTACCAAAATCTTGTGCTATCACTTGTCTGATGGATAGGTCAAATTTCTTGGCAAACTCATTATCGCGCTCGTCATGGGCTGGTACTGCCATGATCGCACCTGTGCCGTAGCCAGTTAGGACATAATCGGCAATCCAAATCGGGACTTTTTCATCATTGATCGGGTTTATCGCATAGCTCCCTGTGAAAACGCCTGTTTTTTCCTTGGATTCTTGGCGTTCGAGCTCAGATTTCTTAGCCGCCTCTGTTTTGTAAGCCTCAACTTCATCCCATTTTTCTTGGGTGGTGAGTCCATCGACCAAATCATGCTCCGGTGCTAACACCAAAAATGTCGCCCCGCAAATCGTATCCGGTCTCGTCGTAAATACAGTAATTTTGGAGTTCGGAGTTTGGAGTTCGGAATTTGGCTGCGCTTTGCTTTCCGCGTTCCCCTTTACGCTTTCCGCTGGCTCAACGGCGAATTCAATCTCCGCACCTACTGAGCGTCCTATCCAGTTTTTCTGCGCCAGCTTGACGCTCTCCGTCCAATCCAACGCGTCGGTCGCTTCGAGGAGCTCATCTGCATAATCAGTAATTTTGAAAAACCATTGTTTGACTTCTTTTTTTGTTACGTCAGGATCATCCGCACCGTCATGACGCCAGCACTTGTCATTGATCACCTGCTCATTTGCAAGGACAGTTTGACATTTGTCGCACCACCACTGTTGCCGAGCATCTTGGTAGGCAAGGCCATTGCGATACATCTGCGAAAATATCCACTGTGTCCACTTGTAATATACCGGATCACATGTCGCAATCTCTTTGCTCCAATCGTTGCTCCACCCCATTGCTTTATACTGCGCATGATAGCTGGGGATTATCTCAGCCATGCTCGCTTGCGGACTAACGCCCGACTTGATCGCATAGTTCTCAGCAGGCAATCCAAAGGCATCCCACCCGACGGGATGATAGCTCTCATAGCCTTGCTGGCGCTTATACCTCGCCATAACATCAGATATGGTGTAGTTCATGGCATGACCAATATGAATCCCTGCGCCACTCGGGTAGTTAAACATGCTCATGCCGATGTATTTTGGTTTATCCGACTGCAAATCTGCTTTGTAAACCTCTGTCTCATCCCATTTTTTTTGCCATTTGGGCTCAATAGTTACTGGATCGTAGCGTTTCATATAGGATAATTATAGCATTTGAGGCCAGGTTGAGAGAGTTGTATTCATTTGTCATATATAATCTGATCAAAAAAGTAGCGGCACTCATCGTACCGCTACTTTTTATAGTACTATCAAATATTTATATATCTTCGAGGAATGTTGATTGGGTTGTATCAGCGCTTGGAGAAAATTGCTCTTGTAGCGCTTCCATGTCTGATTTGAGGTCCTTGAACTGCGTATCGGCTTTTGGTGTATCGACAGCTTGATTGTCATTGTAGCCCAAGACTGCGGTCAATTTCATCATTGTGCCATCTTCGTCTTGTGTGAAGACGACTTTGTTGACTTTGTGTGACCATTTATCGACCCACAACTCAATCTTTGGCGCAACAGCATTATCCTCAGTCATTGTAATCGGGTCTTTTTCGGCGTCTTTGACACATGATTTTAGTTCTTTAAAGGCACTTGTTTTTTCTAGTGCCTGGCCATAAGCTTTTGCTTTTACTTTGTCATAGGCAAGTACAACGTGGTTGCTATCGCGACCATTGACCTTTTCACTACCAACTTTGTCTTTGATTGAGAAATAAGCATTTTTATTGTAGATATCGCCTGCTTCTTTGAGGAATGCCTTGTCGTTTATCATCTTGGCCGACTTGTCCATAAAACAACTCAGATCAGTTCCCGAATCCTTTGATGTTTCTTTAAGATCTGACTCAGTCACTTCAACCCATTTGTTATCGACTTTGTCGATTAGCTTGCCGTAATACTGCTCTATCACCTCATCGTAGCCACGAGCAAAAGATTTGATGGTATCGCGTACATCATTGAAGCGAAATAGCACACTTTTTTGAGCAGTTGTTGCAACACCGCCTGTCATATCAAGTTTCATTGCGCCCATATCCATTTTGACACCCAGATCAGTCTTGGAGACAAAACCTTTGTATTTGGAATCAAATGCAATCGTGACCGCATTACCCTCTTTTGGAGTAACGAGGATATCACCTTTTGCTGTGCCACCCTTTGGGAACTCATTGACAAGCATTGCATCACTCAAAGACTTCTCTGGACTCGTCCACCACATTGCGCTCGCCACACCGCCAACGAGTAGTGCAGCCAAAACCGCAACAGTAGAAATAACAATGCGCTTATTTTTATAAAAGGGTTTTGGTGATTTGGCACCATTTAGAGCTTGGGGGGGGCACTTCTATATTATTTTGACTAGCCTCGCTGGGTGTTTCTTGCATGGTTGCTCCTTTATTATTAAGAATCACTTTTATCATATTATCAATTATACGACTTTATTTGGTGCACTTGCCCGGTCAACTCGTAGCAGTACCACAGTATGAATTTTTGACAGGTGGACCCGCCCGTACAAAGCTTACCATCTTTGGTAAGAGCTTGGTAAATATATTTATCGGGCGTCGGATTTTGGACATCTGCGGTGACGGCGTTTATGAGCGAGAATTTATCCGTTAAAGGTGCTATGGCACTGGACGCATCATTAAATGACAACGCCTGTATAAATGCTTTTTCATTTATTTGACTAGGTGAGAGGTACTTATTATTTATCGAGTAGTACGCCTCAAGCTTTGCTGCGATAGCTTCCATATCTTGCTTGCGCTCGCTATCTCTCGTGTTCGCTTGAATATCCTTTAGGCTAGTCTTGAGTATCTTCTGTATCTCCTTTTCAATCTCAGAGAACTTACGTTCTGTCGGCGGGATGGTGACAAAAACATCTTTTCGATTGTAGATGAAGTCCGCACCAATATGACGAGAGGAGCCGTCAATTTTGTGATCATAATTTATTCTAAGAGGCTTATGACTAAACATATCGACCCAATATGTAATAGTTGTTTTCCGATTGTCAGAGTCTTTCACTTTGCTGACTAAACTTTTTGCATACTCAGCCAAATCTAGCTTTGAACAATCATCAATTTTTTTGAAAGAAGGCAATGAAACTATTTTTTCTACGAATCTTCGAAACATTGTGGCGTCAAATTCCAAAGTCTGTTTTTGGGCTAATGTTCCTAACATAAATTCCTGTCGAACCTTTATAATTTTTACAAATGGATATAATACTGCAATATTGCTAACATCCTGCTGATAGTCAGGTGATGCATGAAAGCTAGCAATCTGCTTCGATACACACGTCAAGTCTGTTGTGTCTTTGGGCAAACTACTAAGTGTATGGAGATCATTCGGTGTAAGACGTATCCATTTATCTGTAATCGTTGAAACTAAAAACTCAAATTGCGTTATACTGTCGCGCAATGGCGTGTCAATACTCGTAGTCTGTTCCAAAAAACGTTTGAGTTGACGCACTTGAACATAGTTTGTTCCATCATTTTCTATTACCCAATTGCCGTTTAGGGTATCTTCTTTGCCATTATTATTTATATTTACCGCAAATGCCGAATCCGTATTGCCTGATGAGTCTATCTTTGTGTCAAATGATAATTTGGCTGAAGGCTGACCTGTCGCAAATGTATTATAATAGGTTTTTATTTGATAGTTATCGGCCCTCATACCATAACCGAATGAATCTATGAGTGCCCGAGATGGGTTATTATACCAGAACCAGAAAGACAAAAAGATTATCGCCATAAGAGATAAGACACCACTAACAATCAAAACTATTTTGACAGCCTTTTTGCTAAGTGTTCTTTGGCCGTTCTCAATTTTTATTAAGGGTTCTGGTTCTTTGTCTAGGCCATTTTGACTGGGTAGCATGCTACCACCCCGCCCCCATTCATCTATCACTTCGGCTTCAAGCTGTTGTGATTCGGGAGGAGATGACTGTTCAATAGGTTCAGGCAATGGTCCCCCGTATTGGGGGGGTTGGTTATCTGGGCTATTTGTATTGATATCTTCGGGCTTCATAGCATCACGGTTTAACTTGTTCTTTCATCGTACCATAACCATATTCATATTATCCACAGGATATTACGTGACTACTACATTATCTGGCTCAGAATAATCCAGGTTTTCATTTTTTCTTTTCATCCAGTCACGTGTCTGACGTACTAATAATTTTTCATCCTCCGCGTTACTGAGTATCGGTTTTATGGATTCTTCAGCATAGATATTATTTTGTGATCCTTTAACAAGTACAACAGTATCTTTCTCTAATAGTGCATGCACAAAACCACCTGCTTGATATGGCGTACGAAAAGCACGTACACGGCACCCTTTTTGCTCGGCAATAGGGGCAATATATTGTGCAGCTTCCTGTCCAATGGTTATAACCCATTCAAGATATTTCGAATCACATTTTTGACCAACTATCTCGTGACCCTCTCGTGAATAATCACCTAATTCGTTCATGCCTCCAATAATGGCTATCCGTCGTGATGCCGGTATATCGTAGAGCGTTTGTAGCGCGGCTAGCATTGCCAGAGGGCTAGAATTATACGTATCATCGAGGATAACTGAACCATTAGCGCCACGGAGTATCTGCATCCTTCCTGGCAAAGATGTTATCTTAGTAATACCTGCTGCGGTCTCGGCCGCGCTCAGGCCTAACTTTGCTGCTACGGCTGCAGCGGCAACAACTGACTTAAAATTATGATACCCAACAAGCTGAGATGTAATTGGTGTTCTGCCCCATTCTGGAGTTAATAATACGCCAACTTTATTCTCTAGTGGCGAAACAGCATTTGCGACTAGCCTGTATTCTGCTTTCTCACTCAATCCATATGAAGTAACGTTTTTTGATTGTAGCAATGAAGCGAAACGAACATCTATGTCATCGTAGTTAATAATCGTCAAACCAGAAAATGCCGATACGCTTAATTCTTCTTTTGCTACTGTTTCTATATCTTTCATGTTCTCCATATGCTCAGGGCTAACCGCTGTTACAACAGCTATATCAGGGCGTAAATACTGACCAAATTTAACAATATCCCCAGGATGGTCCATCCCTAATTCCTGCACAATAACATCTACTTCATTATCACGTTTTATTCTAACTCTTGCCGATAAAAATACTCTAAACCACTCCAAGATCGAGTGCGGATTCTTTGGATATTTTATGCCAAGAATAGCTAGAGGGACGCTAAATTCACTATTATGATTGCCGTCCTGCATCCTAACGCGCAATTTTTCACCCAGGACTGTAGAGATAGCATATTTTGTACCTGTTTTACCTACACTTCCAGTAACTACTACAAGCTTGGGAGCATGCTTTTTAAAATACTTTTTAACATATTTTTGTAACCGCCAAAGCACAAATTTTTTATACATAAGACTATTATACTAAACAAAACTGGATACGAATGATAAAAATGGTGGAGCATAGGAGATTCGAACTCCTCACCTCTTCCATGCCATGGAAGCGCTCTACCAAATGAGCTAATGCCCCGTACTACATACGTGACATTAGTATATTTCATTTGGTAGAGCGCCTAGCGCATTCTTTACGCTGAAGGCTCTCAAATGAGCTAATGCCCAGCATTTATGTGCGCGCTTGGATAGTATACCAAAAACACCTCTACGAATGTAAGAGGTGTTATCGGGTACGAGCTGGTGCGCGCCCACCCGGGTTTGTTTTTTAGTTTTAGGCAATGTTTATTTTCAGCGCGCAAACCCGTAGCGCATCAGCTGATATATACAACATACCATAATCACAAGCACTTTGCAATTAATTTCTGATCATCTTATTGAGAGTAATAATCATAAACACTCGCTTTTTCACTGAGTATGTGCTACTATAATCACAGTTTCAGAGTAGCGTATAGGATTTTCCGATAGCTGGTCGACTGAAGCAGCAACGTTAAAGGAAGAATATACGTGAAAAAACTTTTTGTAGGAAGTCTTGCCTGGGCAACGACTGATGACAGTCTGCAGGCGCATTTTGCGTCATGTGGTACTGTTGCCAGCGCCAAGGTAGTGACCGATCGCGACAGCGGCCGCTCACGCGGATTCGGTTTCGTTGAATATGAAAACGACGCCGAAGCTGACGCAGCAGTCGAAAAGCTCAACAACTCTGAGCTTGACGGTCGCACAATCACCGTCAACGAAGCTCGCCCACGTGAGGACAAACCTCGCCGCGACTTTGGTGACAACAAACGTAGCTGGTAATTTACCTCTATATTTGATAAATAACACTCTCATCCGGGAGTGTTATTTATATTATGACAACTGACTCTCAAACATGCGGTAGTAGTGACCCTTTTTCTCAACAAGTTCGCGGTGAGTACCGCTCTCGACAATCCGTCCATTATCAAATACATAGATTACATCCGCTCGCTGGACGGTTGTCAAACGATGACTGACCGTAACGATCGTTTTGTCATGTACCGCAAATAATCGCTTAAAGATTCTTGACTCGGCTAGCGCGTCAATGGCGCTTGTTGGCTCATCCAAAATAATGATCGGTGCATCACGGTAGAAATTTCTGGCAAGTGCTAATCTCTGCCACTGACCACCTGATAACTCAACGCCTTTGTTGCCATTGTCATCTTCCATCCAATTATTGACATAGCTATCGAGACCGACGGGTAATTTATCGGTAAAATCTACCGCCTCTGCATCTTTGAGTGACTTTACTAATAGATCATGATCATTTTTATTGACATCCCCAAACAGCACATTGTCGCGTGCTGATGCAAACATATAACGAGTAAAATCTTGTCTGAGCGCACCAATCTGGTTATGCCAGCTATCACTGTCAATATCTTGCAGATTGATACCATCGACTGTCACCTCACCTTGTGTTGGCGCATACAGTCCAGCAAGTAATTTGATAAATGTTGATTTTCCTGCGCCGTTTTCTCCCACTATTGCAACATGTTGATTTTTCTCGATTGTCATTGAGATATCTTGAAGTACATTTACTTTCTGTCCAGGATAGTTAAACGATACATCATCAAACACAATCTGCTTAGGTGCAGCCGAAATAACATGAATTCCATGATGCGCGGACGCGAGCTGCATAAACTTTTCATAGTCAAAGAGATTTGCAACGTCCTCATCGATGGTTGAAAGTTGCGATATAAACCCATTGGCGCCACTGATGGCACGTGATACAACCATCTGCACATAGACAAATTGTCCGACTGGCTGAGCGCGGTGAATTATCTGCAAGGTTACCCATATCAGAGCTGCAACCTCGGCGAGAGACTGCAACATGTCGGCGCCGAATTGTTTGAGTATATATTTTTTCTCAAAATCAATACGTGCTTTTTCATCTTTGATACGTAGTTTTGATCGAATACCTAAAAGGTATTTTACGATGCCATACATACGTAGCTCCGTGATTGTATCGGGCTGCAAGAGATTCCATTCAATCATTCCACGAGTTCGCCGTGTGTCGACGTGATTATTCCAATGCGCTATCTGGGCACGCGATAATTTGAACTGCAGATAAACACCTGGCACGATAGCTACGAGTATAAAAAGCGCCAACCATCCATTAACAAACAAGAGCGCCCCCACACCAACGATCATCGTGATAAGCTGACTAACGATCGACGCCAAACGATCAAATATCCATGCAAAAAATTGCGCAAATTTTTGAGCTTTGTCATACAGATCAGCCGTCTCCTTGTCGTCATAGCGCCAAAATTCGAGACTGAGAAATTGCTCGTACATCATGTCTGATACTTTTGCTTCGATCGTAAATCGCATGTTTTCTTGGATATAGCGATCCACGCTTCGCCATCCGAGAGAAAAAAGTCCTAATCCTGCCGTGATAAGCACGTACAAGAATACATTGTGCTGCGCATCAGAGCTTCCATTGTATGCTTCGACAAGCGCTGTCGTTGTAAGTCCAGCAAAAAATGCGATTGCAAACGGTAATATAGCATCGATCAGTGCACCACCGAGCTTGAAAAGTACCGACCCCGGTGCTGTTTTAAAGCTTAGTTTCGCAACACGCCAGATTGACGCTGCTTGTTCTCCTAGCGTCATTTTGTCAGCATTTTTAGCTCGTGATCGTCGCCGCATCTAAATATCCTTTGATGTAGTGTCTGGTTGAGACAGCAAAAAGCTGCGTACCTTCGCAAATGGTTTCATTGTCTCGGCGTATGTACGTTCGTTTTCCTCCTGTGACATTTCTGCGCGCGTAACATCGTAGCCATCGTTTATGAAAAAGGTATCAAACCCAAAGCCATTTTCACCACGCGGATAATCGCTGATGGTGCCGTGTGAAACACTGTCAAAAAACTCCATGTTTCTACCGTCATAGTAGCCAAATGTACATTTTATGACTGCTGATTTATCATCAAACCCGTCAAGTATTCGGCAACATGCCTCTTCACCAGCATATTCAACAAACCATTTGATAAACGGACCCGGCAGGCCACTAAGAGCATTGAATTCTAAACTGACATCCTCAACCAAGACGGGCTTCTGAACGACATTGTATGCCTGACGCAATTTATGAGCAACAATCGTATGGAGATCAACAGATTGGATCTCATCCAATTCAACCTTTTGGTGTTCGATCCCGATACCAAGCTGTCGAGACAAATAATCAGCTTTGTTTTGATTGCCCGTGATAAAAATAGGAATAACTGGTTTGCTCATAATAATTCTAAAAATTCCTGTTCATTAATTATTTTCGTCCCATAGCTCTCAGCTTTTTTGAGTTTGCTGGCGCCGACTTTTGCACCGAGGACGAGATACGTCGTATCTTTGCCGACACTACTTTGAAACGTACCACCGAGAGCTCTGATGCGATCTGCAGCATCATCTCGGCTCATAGTCTCGAGTGTACCCGTAACGACAAAGCTACTTCCCGCCAATTTACCCGATTTCGTCTCATATTGAGGCTCTACCCCTAGAGATTTCATCTTTTCAAGCAATGCTATATTATCCTCATCTGCAAACCACGCCATAATAGATTCGGCCACGACCCTACCAACACCATCTACTGATTGTAACGTATCAATTGTTGCATGTCTTATAAATTGCAATATATCTCCCCTGTTAAAGAAGAGTTCTTTTTTGTGAAGCTGTGCGAAATGCCGTACGAGGTCGATTGCCGTCTGTACACCAACATGCCGAATGCCTAGCCCGTAGACAAAACGCTCAAGTGGTGGGGATTTTTTATCAGCTATCGCGTCAACAAGTTTTTGCGCCGATACGTCTGCAAATCGATCGAGTTGTAGTAATTGATCTTTTGTTAATGTATAGATATCAGCGAGATCATTGACCAATCCAGCATCGACGAGAGCTTCGACATTTTTTTCGCCAAGTGTATCGATGTCGAGAGCGCCTTTGCTTGCAAAATGTTGCAAAGCACGTTTCAAAATCAATGGTCCAGTCATGCCCTCTACACGATAAACCGCTTCACCCTCTGGCCGTACAAATGTAAACTCAGGATATTGCCGAGCAAGCTCCGCAGGATAGTCAAAAGCCGTCGCATCTTTGGGACGAAGCGCAGTAATAACTGATTCAACCTGCGGTATGATATCTCCTGCTTTGTATATAACGACGGTATCACCGACACGAACATCTTTGCGTGCTATCTCGTCAGCATTGTGCAAGCTAGCATGCTGCACAGTCGTCCCCGCGACATGCACAGGATCAAACACTGCTACCGGCGTCGCCGCACCGGTTCGTCCTATCGATATGATAATGTCACGTACGACAGTTGTTGCTTGCTCGGCAGCATATTTGTAGGCCACAGCAGCGCGTGGCTGCTTGCCGACAACGCCTAGATCAGCAAATTGTTGTCGGTTATTTACCTTGATAACCAATCCATCAGTATTAAATGGTAAGTCTTTTCTCTGTTCATCCCATGTATCGACAAAATTCATGACGTCATCCAACGAATCAAACACACTTGCTTGGTTATTGCGGCGAATCCCCAGTGCGGTCAGTGTCTCATAGGCTATCATATTTGTCGGTATATCGGTCGGGTCATCACGTAGCAAGTCATAGGCTATAAACGTCAATGGTCGCGCCGCAACGAGCTGCGGATCAAGTTGGCGCATCGTACCAGCAGCGAGATTACGTGGGTTGGCAAACTCAGACTTACCTGCGTTGCGCTGCTGCTGATTGAGATGCTCAAAATCTTTTTTGAGCATCACGATTTCACCGCGGATTTCTGTTCGCCCCTGTAAAAACTGCTGATATTTCGCTTCGTTACGTAGCTTTAGAGGAATATTTTTTATGGTACGTGCATTGGCAGTAACATCTTCGCCGACAAAACTGTCCCCCCGTGTCACTGCTTGTACGAACATGCCGTTCTCGTAGATCAATGAACATGCCAGGCCGTCCATTTTGATATCACAAAAAAACTCATGCCGAACACCGGGCAACAATTTGTCCATGCGCTTCACCCATGCTTCTACATCAGACCGTTCAAAGACGTCATTGAGACTGAGCATACGACTACGATGCGCTACTTTGACAAAACCGCCTTTAGTCTCATGTCCTACTCGCTGTGATGGGCTGTCTGGTGTAATTAAATGCGGGTGAGCTAATTCTAATTTTTTCAATTCCAAAAATAAACTGTCATATGTTGCATCAGAGACTAACGATTCATCCAGTACATGATAATGATAGCTATAATGATTTAGAAGTTCGCGAAGCTCAACTATCCTATTCGCTGGAGTTGACAACTCATCGTGTACTGCCACGGCCTATGCACCTTTTGTTGGTGAGCTGGATACAAAATTTCTATAAAATAATAGCGTATAAACCGATGAGAAAATTAATGTAAATGCTATCATCATTTGTGATATGACCGGTATGATTGCTATATTATCCAGCAATCTCCATGCCCCCGCAATATAGGTTGTCACCATCATAACTGCCAACCATCCGATTGCTGTAGCAATGACAAGCCAACCATAGTAAGCGGCCACAAGTAGCCGACGCCCTCTTACTAGCTGACTTGCCAACTTCAAAGCATATCCAGGATAAGTTCTCGGAACAGACACGATTACGACCGCAATAACTGTACTCGTCAACCAATAAATTGACAGCGCAGTGATCGCTACAACAATAATAATTGCCGTTAATGATAGCCACCCATTTGTTAGGATATGTATACTTTCAGCGACAGAGTACAAAAGAATAGCGATACTCAATGGAAGGATCTGCAGCAACCCAGTGACAACAACCACAAATGAAGCAACGAGTGGTGCCCCGCTCGAGTAAACCGCATCCCGAATTGTAACAGTAAAGCCATCGAACATCGCACGGAGGTACCATGATACCATTAACCATACTAGTATTGCTGCAACCAAAATTTGAGATTGTGAGATTACATCATTTGGGATTGTGTTTGCACCAATAGTAAGTGTCGTTGCCAATACCAAAGATTCGGCTAGCATGTTTTCACTACCCATATACGTTTTGACAATATCATGAGCATTTTCACGTATTACCATATAAGAACTTTGATCGATCAATCCAGCGATCAATATATAAACCATACTATACAACAAAGCAAAGACGGCCAATCCCCGCCAGTATTTCACAATTGTTCTAAATGTATACAACGTAAGCTGTAGTACATTAGGCATTGTAGAAGAGGATATCATATCAGATTTGAGTGTTTTTTTTGATGATTTAGTAGTCATTACATTTTTCCTGCCGTGCTGCGTAGTCGTGCAATGCGCTGGTCAATCGGTGGATGCGTGCTAAATGCATTGGCGATGCCACCGCTGAGAGGGTTAGCAAAAAACAAATGTGCAGTAGATGTATTTTGGCGATGAAGTGCCGAGCCTGCAGCTCCGATCTTTTCGAGGGCACTCGCTAATCCTTCGGGATCGCGCGTCGTCAGGGCACCGGTTGCATCAGCGAGATATTCGCGTTGACGTGATATTGCAGCCTGAATAAGCATCGCGATAATTGGTGCGAGTAGCGCAGCGATGATACCAAGAATCATAAACACAGGACCTCGATCACGATTGTCCGAGCCACCAAAAAACGACATTCTGAGGAGCATATCAGCTATCAAACCGATGGCACTCACCAGCCCAAATACAATCATCATGACACGAATATCATAGTTGCGTACATGGCCCATTTCATGTGCCATAACAGCGTTTAGTTCACGGTCAGTGAGCATATCGAGTATACCGGTAGTCGCCGCGACATAGGCATGCTGTGGATCGCGGCCAGTTGCAAATGCATTTGGCGCCGGGTCATCAATTACATACACTTTTGGCATCGGCATACCTGTAGTTATGGAGAGATTTTCAACGATACGATAGAGGCGAGGATTGTCTGATTTTTTGATTTCCGAAGCTCCATTGAGTGCAAGTGCCATACGTGCAGCGATGAAATACTGAATAAGCGTATAGATACCTGCTCCAATCAATGTCCCCCAAAACACTCCCATACCATACTGAAAACTCGCGATATAGCCGAGCGCGCCGATGAGAGCCACAAAGAACACCATGATGAACACAGTGTTCCTTTTGTTGGCAGCTATTGCGCTATACATTGAATCGTATTACGTATTACTAGAATTTTACTTCGACAGGATTTTGGATAGAAGCAGGGTCGTCAACTTCGAAAAATTCTCGTTTGACAAAGCCGAACATGCTTGCCACGAGGTTACTTGGAAATTGCTCGATCTTGGTATTGAGGTCACGAACGCCACCGTTGTAAAAACGTCGTGATGCTTGGATTTTGTCCTCGGTATCGACGAGCTCAGCACTGAGTTGCTGGAAGTTTTCAGTTGCACGGAGTTGTGGATAGCTCTCTGCAACTGCAAAGAGGCTTTTGAGCGCGCCTTCGAACTGATTCTCAGCAGCCGCAGTTTCCTTTGGACCTTTGTTTGTCGCGTCCATGACAGCTGTTCGTGCTTCGGTGACATCCTGAAATACTTTGCTCTCATGAGCAGCATAGCCCTTGACCGTCTCGATGAGATTTGGGATCAGATCGGCACGACGCTTGAGCTGCACAGTGATGTCACTCCATGCCTCATCGACACGATTCTTGAGGCTGACGAGGCTGTTGTACACCACGCCGAAGAACACTGCGACAACCAGCAAGAGGCCTAAAACAATATAGAGTAGTTCCATGAATAATCCTTGTTTACTTTATGTATCTATTATAGCAAAAAGCCGAGTACGAGAGTAGGTATTATTCCTGGAGGACTTTATTGGGATTGAACTCGATTGTCTGCGCGCTAAGAGTCTCTAGCTCTCAACTTCGCTTTTAGCGAGTTGGGACAATCGCATCTCGACTATTTTTTGAAGTGGTCGAGAGTGAGAGTGAATAGTAGTCTCATGGTGGAGTTTTATGACCAAGTTCGAACCGAATTTGAGTGTGAGGGCTGAAGCGCAAGCTCAGCCCCGACACCTGCGGGCGTTTCACGCCCGCTCGCCCCACCAGAAAAACCCTTTGCATTATTTTGAGATTTCCCCCGCGGAATTTCTTTTTTAGTTGAAAGGGGGTTTCTGGTGGTCCGCCTTGCCACTTGTGGCAGAGGCTGCGCGTCTCTAGTCGGCTAAAGCCGACGCGCTTTGCGCCCTCTCTAAACGTCTGATCACTGCTCTAATAGATGTTTAAGGCGTGGTGCATCGTAATTCTTTGGGCAGCGCGCTAGCGTCCACATAGCCAGCTGGTAGACTTCATCCGAAGCGTGCCGAGCGTGAGCACCAAAATAAAGTTCGCCTTTTGGTGAGCGTAGTAGCTTGCTCCAGTACATTACAGCAATCGGACGGAGCCAGCGACTATGGAGTGTGACGAGGTTCTTTGGTGCACCGCCAAGGTGTTGCGCCTTTAACATAGCGAAGCCTTCCTCGATCGCACGACATAGGGTGCGCATCGCCTCGCGGTCATTCGCAAGATCGGCCGGCAGGCCGTTCTTGCGCAAAATAGCAACCGATATACAACTGATAAATACTGTGTGATGCGCTAGCCAGCCGTCCATATCAGCGATGTCTTGTAGTGTAAACCTTCGCGCGCTTAGGACGTCATGAATTACTTGGCTTGTCGGCGAGTCGGATACTTCGAGCGAGGTTGGCTGCTGATCGACCGGAATATACTCAACAACATCATCAACGATACTGCCGCCGATGCCCGGAAAAGCGAGTTGGACAGTACCGGGTAGTTCGCTAGGAATTATCTTATGCCCGTCAGGATTGTTACCAAAAAATACGATATGCGGCGAGCCTTTTAACTTCCGTAATGCCGGGAAAGCACTCGCCAGTTGATCAGCGCGCAGCGCGACGATAACAAGATCGAACTGCTGGCCTGATGACGTGCCCGCCACTTGTACCTTAGCAACCTCTGTTTTACCAGTTTGTACGTTTTTGAGTCGAATCCCATCTTTTGCGAGCTTACGTTCACGCTCTCCAAACGCCAGAACCGAAACGCCATGACCTTCTAGTGCAAACTGACCAGCATACACGGAGCCGATGACGCCACTACCGATAAGAAGAATTGAAAGATGTTTTGCCATAGTTCGAGTATAGCATCAGCGAGGATATACGAGCCACCGATGTAGAGGACAAGCAAATATTATCTGTGGCGGCGCAGATAATTGAGCTAAAGGAGTTTTCCGGGCGTACGGGCTTGCGTATCGCGGGCATAATTGTAGAAAAACAAACGGCGAAAAAGCCAGGA
>CAZHUZ010000013.1:0-4244 GCA_964535835.1 uncultured Candidatus Saccharibacteria bacterium
GATAGAGTATCAGATAAATCTGCTGCACAGCTCGAAGAAATCGTATATGAAGGATACGGGCCAGGTGGCGTTGCTATTATTGTCGAGGCAGCAACCGACAATAAAAACCGCACTTTTCCTGAAGTAAAACACGTTTTTTCAAAGGGTGGTGGAAATGTAGCTGATCCGGGGAGTGTGGCATTCCAGTTTGTGAGAAAGGGAGTAATCACGTTAGCGCCACAGACTGATACTGACGAACAACTGTTGACTGTGCTTGATGCAGGCGCAGATGATGCAGCGATTGATGGTGACGATCTCCTTGTCTACACTGACATGAAAGATCTCCATACTGTTCGTAAAAATCTGAGCGATAGCGGGATGATTATAAAGGATGCTGAGTTGCAATACGTTACAACAAGCACTGTGCCGATACAAGACCAGGATGCAGAAGACAAACTATTTCGACTTTTGGATGCACTTGATGAGCTTGATGATGTGACAAATGTATACAATAATGCTACATTTTCTGACTAAAAAATATTGACGCTCACAAGATTTAGGATTATTCTCAGACATATTATGAGTCTCACAGAAAGGGTAATTCTGTGGGTGGGGATTACAGTTGCATCGGTGACGGCAACTGTTCAAGTGTCGGCGATCTCAACGGTCGAAACGCAGTTTCTGTCCGATTCTCCTCTCGTCGTAGCGGGTTTTGAACGAACAACAAGCACAAATCAGAAATCATTTTTGCAGCTATACAATGCTGGTACGATGCCAATTGATCTCAACAAATGGGTGATTGCAACATCCTCGTCATCACAATCATTATTGCCGCAGCTAGACGGCGTGTTAGCGCCAAAACATCATATCGTTGCGAGCTACAATGGAGCAGTATCTTCATCGACGGCTGGTATCGAAGTCGTCGCACAGGCTCGACCGATAGCAAGTACAGAATCAATCAAGATTATCCCTCCATCTGATAGCGGGTATAAACCAAGTGAAATTATCCAGCCGTATAAATCAACAAATCCCAATGACGTATGGCTGCGTCGTATGACAACAACAGGATATAGTACTGCCGCTGCGCCGTTTGATGAATTGGGTAGTATGTCAGTCAGCCAATTAGCGATTATGAATGATGGATTATACCGTGCGCCAGATGCACCTGCACTACGGGTCATTGAGATCTATGCATATGCTAGTGAATGTGCGCCAAATGATGAGAGTGTTCTTTGTGGTGATTACATCAAGCTCTATAATCCATCCGATACCATAGTGTATCTGGATGATCTTGTTATACGTACCGATAGCAATTCAGCGAGCTCTAGCTCGTCAAATACATTTACGCTGTTCGGTGAGGTTGCCCCACATGGATATATGATAGTTTATGAGACTGATTCAGGTGGCAAAATAAGTTTAACAAATGGCGGCGGATACGTATGGCTGGAGGATGTGCTAGGTATAGCTCGCTATGATGATACGATTACGCGTTATGAGTCAGCAACAAGTGATAAACAAGGTTGGTCGTATGCGCTCATCAATAATACATGGCAATGGACGATGACACCTCAGCCAATGGGCGAAAATAATTTGTTGTTACCTGCACCTGTGGTCGAAATTCCCAAGGCCTGTCCCGTAGGACAGTACCGAAATCCTGACACTAATCGTTGTCGCACTATTGAAGAAGCGGTAAATGCACTTGCCTCATGTTCTGAAGGCCAAGAACGAAACCCGTTGACGAATCGTTGCCGATCAGTATTGTCTGCTACAACGACATTAATGCCATGTGGCGAAGGCCAAGAACGTAATCCGGCAACAAATCGTTGCCGCAGTATCGCGAGCGCAGTCGCAGAATTAATACCATGCGATGAAGGTTACGAACGCAATCCTGCAACGAATCGCTGTAAAAAAGTAGTTAGTGTCTCAAGCCCTGCTGCATCATTGACGCAACCAGCAGAGGTATCTTCACAAAAGACACTTATCGATAACCCCTATGCAATTACCTCCGCAATAGTTTTGGGTGGAGTTGCCTATGCATTGTATGAGTGGCGTAGCGAGATGCGCGATGGTTACAAAAAACTCACCGCAAAACTTGGTAGAAAATAACTGTATACTATAACGTATGAGAATTATAGGTATCGATCCGGGTACTGGCATACTAGGATTTGGCGTTGTTGAAATAATACGAAATAAAGCAGCGCTTGTTACTGCAGGAGTTGTTCGTACGCCGGCACATACGCCATTGGATGAACGGCTTGAGGAAATCTATGACGGTCTGGCTGAAATAATTGCAGAAACACACCCCGATTGTATGTCGATTGAAAAGCTGTTTTTTGCACGAAATGTCACTACGGCCATGAGTGTCAGCCATGCAAGGGGCGTCGCAATGCTAGCAGCTCGTAAGGCAAAATTGCCGATTTATGAATACACACCCTTGCAAATCAAACAGACGCTGACAGGCTACGGCAAAGCAGACAAAAAACAGGTGCAGGAAATGGTACGCCTCCAATTAGTCCTAAAAGAAATCCCCAAACCTGATGATGCCGCAGATGCACTCGCCACTGCGATTACGCATAGTTTGATGAGCAGGGTATAATAGTTTTATGATTGCGCATGTTGCGGGCAGAGTAGTTGAAAAGTTTAACGGTGCTGTCATAGTTGACGTGCAGGGTGTTGGGTATGAGGTAAATGTGCCGCTAGGTGATTTTGATATAGCCACGCTTGATCAAGAAACAAAGTTTTACACGTATCATCATGTGCGCGAGCAATCACAAGAACTCTTTGGATTTAGTACGCTTACAGCAAAGAAATTATTTGAGCTATTGATTACTGTTCAGGGAGTAGGGCCCAAAGCAGCACTCGCAATATTGAGTCTCGGCAACGCCGAACAAGTGCGAAACGCTATCGCAAATAATGACGCAACGTATGTGTCGGGAGCAAGTGGAGTTGGTAAAAAAACGGCTGAGCGTGTTGTGGTGGATCTGCATGACAAAGTTGGGTTGGCGACGCAGTATCATTCAACCAAAGCAGTACAAACCGAACTAAATACGAATGACGAAGCGTTGGAAGCGCTTATGGCTCTTGGTTACACACTTGCAGATGCTGCAAAAGCACTGGAAGGGATTGATGCAAAACTCCCTACAGCTCAACGTGTAGCACAAGCGCTGAGAGGGATTCGTTGATATGGCCGTAGAGAGAATAATTAGCACTGCTATAAATGATGACAATAGTGAAGAAAAAACTATCGAGGTGTCACTCCGACCACAATCATTCTCTGAATATATCGGTCAAGAACGATTAAAAAAGAACTTGAAACTTGCTATTGATGCTGCAAAAAAACGGAGTGAGCCTATCGATCATGTATTGTTGTATGGGCCTCCAGGACTAGGCAAAACGACCATGGCGTCAGTCATTGCAAATGAGATGGGTGTAGGCCTACGTGTTACTGCAGGTCCTGCGATCGAGCGAGCAGGTGATCTTGCCAGCATCCTCACAAATCTCCAAGACAACGATATACTTTTTATCGATGAGATACATCGTCTTAGTCGCACAGTAGAGGAAGTTCTGTATAGCGCGATGGAAGATTATAAACTCGATATCGTCATTGGCAAAGGCCCAGCAGCACGAAGCATACGTCTAGATTTACCGAAATTTACTGTGATTGGTGCTACGACGCGTACGGGCAGTCTGGCAGCACCTCTTCGAGATCGGTTCGGTCATCTTTACCGCTTAGAATTTTATACAACAGACGAAATCAGTCGTATAATCTCGCGTTCTGCATCGATACTCGGCGCGACAATTGTTCCTGAATCTGCACATATGCTGTCGACACGTGCCCGATTGACCCCTCGTATAGCCAATCGTTTGTTGAAACGGGTCCGTGACTACGCTGATGTCAACGGCGACGGGATTATAGATATGGTCATGACGACGAAAGCACTGCAAATGATGGAGATTGATCAACTTGGTCTCGACCCAGCGGATAGGCAATTATTGAAAAGTATGATTGATAATTATGGCGATAGAACTGTTGGCCTTAATACAATTGCCGCACTCACGGGTGATGAGCAAACTACCATCGAAGATTTTTACGAACCATATCTTTTACAAATTGGTTTTATCGAACGGACACCCCGCGGGCGACGTGTGACAAAAAAGGCACAGAAGCATCTCAATAACGAGTAGGGTATACTAGATACTATGAAAAGCGATAAAGAAACAAGCGTTGTCTACGATCAGCACGGCAATCCCATTACGGTTGATAG